>CALCHA010000474.1 GCA_937901265.1 uncultured Phycisphaerales bacterium | reverse complement strand
TCCGGAACTTCTTCGGCCGCGCTGGCTCCACCGCGGTAAAGCTCACCCGCGCGCCCCCCAGCGGCACCCCCTCCGCATTCAACGCCACCGGCGCCGCCGCCGCTGCTCTGAACAGCGACCCGCGCACCGGGCCTGTCGGCGCCACCGCATAGCTCGGCCCCCCCTCGCCCGGACGCACTTCCGCCGCCCCCGCGGTCCCCTTCTCCTGCCCCCACGCCATCCCCGCCCCCGCCGCCACCAGCACCACCGACGCCATCATCGTCATCGCCATCTTCATTGGGTCACCTCGCGCAATTTCGCTTCCTGTATTGCCGTCAAATTCCCACCCACCACCGCCAGACGCTTGCCGATCAATGTCGCCTGGTAGCTCTCGCTGGTCTTCTCGTTCTTCACCAGAATGACGCTGTGCATCTTCCCCGCCTCCTGGGCCGTCCCGCGCATCCGCACGTTCATCGCCCCCTTCAAAAACACCACCGTCACCTCATCCCCCTTGCCTGCCATCTCGCTCGCCTTGAAATCCCGCTGGTCCAGCCGCGATCCCGCCGCCAGGGGCACCTTCGCCTCCAGCCCCTCCGCCGTGTCCATACTCCCGAACAACGTCGGCATCTCCCGGTCCAGCCACACCTGCTCCTCCCGTGCCCCCGCGCCCGTCACCACCTCGCCCCGCGCCAGGGGGGCCGTCAACACCACCACTTTCACCTTCCGCTCCACCTCCGCCGTCACCGTCAGCCGCGTCACCGCTTTCTCCCCCTCCACCAGTTGCGCCTCAAACTGCATCGTCCCCAAAAACGTCCGCGTCAGCGGCTTGACCAGCCACTCCCGACCCGCTCCCGCCGGCATCCCCACCACTGGATTCACCGTCTCCACCGTCACATGCACATCCGTATCGCTCCCGCCCAGCTCCTTGCGCACCCGCCTCGCAATCACCTCCGACAAACTTGCCCCGCTCTTTTTCGCTTCCGTCGTCACCGCCGCATCGCTCGCCACCGGCAGCGCCGCCGCAACAACCCCCGCACCCTTCGCCGCCACCGGCACAACCGCCGCTGGCGCCGCCGCCACCGGCTCCGCGCCCGCCACCCGAATCTCACACGCCGCTGACCCCGACATCTCCATCCCCACCGTCGCCGCCGCCCCACGCTGCGCCACCACCGCCATCAGCACCGCTTCCGCCTTCACCTTCAACGCCCCCTGCACCCCGCTCACCACCACGCACTCCGCCAGCCGCTCCGCGCCGGCCCCCTTCACCGTCGCCAGCTCCCCCAGCCGCACATCCGCACCCCGCGCCACCACCACCGATTCCCGCATGCGCACCATCTGCCCGCACGCGCTCCCCCCCAGCCCCATCACCACCAGACTGGCAACCAGAATCCGCATCACATATCACCCACAAGCCATTTCAGAATTCAGAATTCAAAATTCAGAATTAATGCCGCAAATTCCCGATCTGCTGCAGCATCTGGTCCGCCGCCTGGATGCTCTGGCTGTTCAACTCAAACGTCCGCTGCGTCTTGATCAAATCCACCAGCTCCTTCACCGGATCCACGTTGCTCCCCTCCACAAACCCCTGCTGGATCTCGCCCACCCCATTGGTCCCCGGATCCTCCATCTCCACCGGCCCGCTCGCGTCCGTCTGCTGAAACAAATTCCCGCCAAGCTGCAAAAGCCCCTGCGAATTCGCAAACCGCGCCATCTTGATCTGCCCCGCTTCCGTCGTCGCGGTCGATCCCGCCTCCATGTACGTCACCCGCCCATCCGCCCCGATCGTCACGTTGCTTCCCGTCGGCGGGATCGTGATCGGCGGCTCCAGCTTGTAGCCCGTGTCGTCATTGAGCACCAACGACCCCTCCGGGTTGATGAAAAACTTCCCCGTCCGCGTGTAGGCCATCCCATTGCCCTGCGTCGAGAGCGTCTTCACCTGGAAAAAGCCGTTCCCCTTGATCGCCACGTCCAGCGGATTCCCCGTCTGCGTCAGCGACCCCTGCGTCATGTCCAGCTCCGTCCCCGACACCCGCGTTCCATAGCCCACCGCGATCCCCGTCGGCCGAATGTCGTTGTTCGAATTCTTCGTCCCGGGCTCCTGCTGATACTGATACAGCACATCCTCAAAATTCACCCGGCTCGACTTGAACCCATCGTTGTTCGCGTTCGAAATGTTGTTCGAAATCACATCCAGCTGCGTCGACAACGCCCGCAACCCCGTCGCCGCCGAATTCATCGCAATAATCGCCATACAAACTTCCCTTAATGCCTCAGTGCCTGCTGTCTTCTCACTTCTGACTTCTCACTTCCCCTCAAGCCACCCGCCCAATCGTGTTCACTTCCTGCAGCGTCGTGTCCTGATACGTGATCATCTTCGCGTTCGCTTCAAACGCTCGCTGCCCCTCCATCATGGTCACCATCTCCACCATCGGATCCGCCCCGCTCTCCTCCAGAAATCCCTGCTTCACCCCCGTCTGCACCGGTGCCGCCACCAGCGCCTTGGGGTCATCCACCGTCAGCAGATTCCCGCCCAGCTTCACCAGCCGCCGCGCATCCGTCACATCCGCCAGCCCCAGCTTCCCCGCCGCCTGCCCTTTCTGCGACACCACCCCCTGCTCGTCGATCGTCACATCCACCCCCGGCTTCACCGTGATCGCCATCCCATCCGCACCCAATACCGCGTTCCCCCCGCTCGCCGTCACCAGCGTCCCCTGCTCGTTCACCATGAACTGCCCATCACGCGTCAGCAGCTTCTGACCCTGCGCCCCCTGCACCGTGAAAAACCCCCGACCGCTCAACGCCATGTCCCCTGGCTCGTCCGTCCGCTTGAAACTTCCCTGGCTCAAATCCACCACCGTCCCCCCCAGCGTCACCCCGCCCCCCTGATTCTCCAGCACCGGCACCTGGTACTGCGCCGCCGCCCCATGCTCCTTCGCCTCGTTCAACCGCGACTGCATCACCGTCAGGTCCCGCTTGAACCCCGTGGTCTGCGCGTTTGCCAAATTGTTCGTCAGTACCGCCTGACGCTTCTCCTGCGCCTGCATCCCCGCCGCCGACAAATACAATCCATACAACATGGGCCTTGCCCTCCTTGGTTCCGCCCGTGACACCCGGTTCCGCCAGCGGCTCCGCCGCCAGCACATATCGGAAGAGCACA
>CALCHA010000473.1 GCA_937901265.1 uncultured Phycisphaerales bacterium | reverse complement strand
GGTCCGGGCGCGGGTGGCGAAAATGTCGAGGATGAGTTCGGAGCGGTCGAGGATTTTGGCTTCGATGATTTTTTCGAGGTCGCGCAATTGGTTGGGGGACATGTCGTTGTCGAAGATGACGACGTCCGCACCGTGGAGCCTCACGAGCGCCTTGATCTCCTCGGCTTTGCCCGAGCCGACGTAGGTCGAGGGATGGATGGTGGCGCGATTTTGCACGATTCGGTCGACGACGAGAGCTCCCGCGGTCTTGGCGAGGCTGGCCAGTTCGCCCAGAGGATCGCGGGGATCGACGTGAGAATCGGGGAGCATGACGCCGACGAGGATGGCCTTTTCGGCGCGGACGGACAACTCGGTACGTTTATCCAAGAGGGAATCAGCCTGTGCAAGAGTGAGGAGGAAAAGGAGAATTATAGCAAGAGGGCGGGGGTGATTGCGAAAAATGCGTGGGCGGCGGCAGTTTTGGGGGCAGGGCGATGGAGAATTTTTTAAAAAATGGGGATCCTTGTAGTGGCGGGTGGAACTTTAGCGGACTTGGTGCGTCTGACCTTCAGCCGCATTGGCGGAATCCGCGCTGGGATGGCGGATTCTTCGAATGGGCGGGGCCCTTGTAGCTGTTGGAGGTTTTCCGCCGGGTCGCTCTGTGGCTTTCCCTTGTGACATGTTTTGTTAACTCTTGCGCTCGCAAACATTTACGAAGCGCAGGAGCGGCTCGGGAAAGTTTTGACAGGGGGTACCTCCACAGTTATAGTGCCCACCGTGGCATGGTTTTTTCCCTCGTGTGGCAGGCAGCGGGGGGTTCCCCCTCATCATTTCGCCTGTACGTTTCCATCTTGCAGCGCGCGCATCAGAAGTGCGCGGAAGGGGTAGTTCTATGGCATTGGCGCGGCGGCGGACGAGCGTGGCAGGGGTTTCGGGCAGAAACAATCGGCGGCAACGGCAGCCGATCGGACGAGGCAACAGGGCGATCATGGAGCCGCTGGAGGTTCGGCGGCTGTTGTCGGCGCTGGATGTGACCAGCGTCGTCTGGGGGAACCTCAAGCAGGATGTGGTGCGCAACGAGTACATCATTCAAACCGCGATGCCCCCGACCAATCTGAACGCGACGCTCAATCGACTGGGGCTCAACAGCTCCAGCACCCGGGCACTGGGCGCGAATTATTACCTCGTGACCGACAGCATCGATTCGGTGAATCAGGTCGCGCTGTGGTCGGGGACCCACGCCGGCGTCCTGATCTCCATGAGCCCGAACCATCCGGTGTACTCGCGGCAACTGCCCGATGAGGCGGCGCTGACCACCTGGGCGGCGCAGTGGCATTATCAGAATCTGGGGCAGGTGATCAATGGAGTCACCGGCACGCCGGGGGCCGACATCGACGCCGTGCATGCCTGGAGCGTCTACACCGGCAGCCAGAGCACCGTCGTGGCGGTGATCGATACCGGGGTCAACTACAACGATCCCGACCTTGCCGCCAACATGTGGACGAACCCCTATGAGATCGCCGGCGATGGCATCGACAACGATCTGGACGGGGTGGTGGATGACGTGCATGGCGCGGACTTCACCGGCACGACGCCCACGGGCGACCCCATGGACCAGGCAGGCCACGGAACGGAAGTGGCGGGGCTGATCGGTGCGGTGGGCAACAACGGCGCTCAAGGGCCCTACGTCGGGGTCAACTGGAACGTGCAGATCATGGCGGTGCGAGTCCTCGATGCGACGGGCACCGGCACGGACGCATCGATTCTCGCGGGGCTCAACTATGTGACGCTCATGAAAGCGGTCAAGGGCGTCAACGTGGTGGCGCAGAACCTGTCGCTTGGGCGACTTTTCGCTGGCCCGGTGAACGGGGTGTCGGATCCCGGCATCGCCCAGCAGCTGACCGCGATCGACTACGCGGCGCGCAACGGCATCATCACCATTGGCGCCACCGACGAAACGGGCATCGACCTCAACACCACCGTCGGCACCTCAAACGACTTCCCGACGGCCAGCAGCAACAGCCTCTTTTTGTCGGTGACGGCCAGCAACAACAAGGACCAGTTGGCGTCCTTTGCGGACTCCGGCGGCAACGTGATCGACCTGGCAGCGCCCGGCGACACCATCGCCGGCGTGGGGATGACGGCCAGCGGAACCTCGTTCGCCTCGCCGCTGGTGGCGGGGGCGGTGGCGCTGCTGCGTTCGCGCGTGCCCAATGCCTCGCCGCAGCAGGTGGTCGACGCGATCAAGCGCGGGGTCGATGTGGTCCCCGGGCTCATCGGGAAAGTGCGGACCAATGGGCGGCTGAACGTCGCCAAATCGCTGCAGATTTTGCTCGGCGACCTGCCCGTTCAGGGACATGTCGACGTGGTCAATTCCACCGTGGTCAAGGGCTGGTTGTTTGATGGGAACGTCGGGACGGATCCCGTTTACGGGCAATTGCTGATTGATGGCAAGTTCGTCCAGGTGTTCCTGGCGAACGAGAATCGGCCGGACCTGCAGGGCTACCTGGGGTCGACGAACCATGGCTTCACGGTGAAATTGCCGGTTTTGACCAGTGGGCAGCACACGATCCAGATCATTGGTATGAATGTGTACCCGGATGCGGACGGAACCATCCAGCGTCCAACGGTGGCCGGAGCCAACCCTCACAATCTCAACGCCACCAACGGCGTCTACAACCTCCGGGCAGTGAATATTCCGATCACCGCGAGCGTCAACGGCGGCACCGGGGGTGCGGGCGGGGTGATCAGCGGCAACCTCCCGCCGCGGGGATTTGTCGACGGCGTCAACACGAGTCAGATCGTGGGCTGGGCCTTTGACCCGCAAGCCGGGGCTTTGCCGGTAACGGTCCAGATCTTCATCGATGG
>CALCHA010000472.1 GCA_937901265.1 uncultured Phycisphaerales bacterium | reverse complement strand
ATCGACGATGGCGACTTCGTCATCATCGAACGCCGTGAGCAGGCACGCGACGGCGAGATCGTCGTCGCCCTCCTCGACGATGGCCAAGCCACCCTCAAACGCTTCTTCAAAGAACGTGGCCGGGTGCGTCTCCAGCCCGCCAACGCGTCGATGGCCCCCATCTACGTCGACAAGGATATTCGCATTCAGGGTGTTCTCATCGGCGTACTGCGCACCTACCCGCGCAACAGCGTGCCGCCGCGCGGCTCAAACAACTGATCCCCTCGACGACGGCTCGCAGCCGAGTCACGATGTACGGCGGGTGGATGTCCTGGCTTGGTACTCCTGTGAACACCCCTCTTGGGCGGCGGCAGCGGTTACAGTCGCAGGGCGCGGCGGAGGAAAGCCAGGGAATCCTGGACGTGCGTGTCCCAGTAATCCCACTGGTGATCGCCCGGGAATTCGTGGTAGTCGTGGCCAATCCGCAGGCCGTCGAGGGCGGCATGGAACTCGCGGTTCTGCTCAAGGAGAAAGTCATTGGTGCCGCAGTCGATATAGAGGGCGGGCCGGAGGTGGATAGGACAGGCGCGGGCGAGAGCGACGGGGTCGTCGGGACCGCCGCGCCAGTGGGAGCCGAAGATGGATTCAAACTCAGGGTGGAGCAACTGGAGCTCTTTGGATCGCGATTCAGGCTTATGAAGAGGCGTCATCAGGACGCCCGAATGGCTGGCGGCGGCACAGAAGAGTTCGGGGTGTTTGAAGGCGAGCTTGACGGCGCCATAGCCGCCCATCGACAGCCCGCCAATCACGCGGCCCTCGCGCCGCGGAATGGTCGGCAGGAGGCGATCGACGAAGGTCATGATGTCTTTGACGAGGTGATCCTCGTAGGCTCGCCCCGGCGGGGTTTGGGCGTTGGTGTACCACCCGCGTCCGCCGTCGGGCATGACCACGATCAACGGAAGGGCGGCCAGATAGCGTTCCAGCGAGGTGCGCCGCAGCCACATGGAGTAATCATCAGAGAGGCCGTGGAGCAGGTACCAGACGGGGAAGGGGCCGCTGCCGGCGTCGGGCAGCAGGACGTTCAGGTGGGTCGACTGACGGAGGGAACGGGAGAAAAAGGACATCTGGGCGAGGGCCATGGGGACTCCGGAAGTGCGGTGCGGGCGTATGCGCGGGGAGCGCGCAGGACGGGCGATTGTAGAGGGTGGCGGAGCGGAAGGGCACGCAGAATGTGGATTTCCGCGGGGGCATGCAGGAGGGTCGCACGCAGTCACCGCGCCAGCGGCGGCGCGGCAATGCGTCGGAAGAGGTCTTCGCATTGGATTTCAGCGCGTCGGTGTGGATAATGCGGCCCTTGGTTTTACGCCGACAGGATTGTGCAAAATGACCGAATCGCCGTTGAAGTATGACTGGACGCTCGCCGATGCGCGGGCACTGTACGATCTGCCCTTTCCGGAGCTGATTTTTCGCGCCGCACAGGCGCACCGGATGCACTTCGATCCGACGACGATTCAGCGCTCGACCCTGTTGTCGATCAAGACGGGGGGATGCCCGGAGAATTGTTCCTATTGTCCGCAGTCGGCGCATTACGACACCGGCGTGGAGCGGCACGCGGTCTTGCCGCGGGAGTATGTTCTGGAAAAGGCGCGGCAAGCGCAGGCGGAGGGTTCCACGCGGTTCTGCATGGGCGCGGCGTGGCGGGAGGTGAAGGAGGGAAAGGATTTTGACGCGGTTATCGACCTGGTGCGCGGGGTGCACGCGACGGGCATGGAGGTGTGCTGCACGCTGGGGATGCTGACGGCCTCGCAGGCGGAGCGGCTCAAGGAGGCCGGCTGTTACGCCTACAACCACAACCTCGACACCTCGCCGGAGTTTTACGGGAAAATCATTTCGACGCGGACTTACGAGGACCGGCTGCGCACGCTGCGGCATGTGCGCGCGGCGGGAATAACGGTGTG
>CALCHA010000471.1 GCA_937901265.1 uncultured Phycisphaerales bacterium | reverse complement strand
TCCCGCTCAAAAATTTCCCGGATCGTCATCCCCGCACGCCCCACGATCTCCCCATCCATATCCACAAACGCCCGTCCCAGCCGCCGCGCCAACGCCCGCCCAACCGTCGTCTTCCCACTCCCCCGATACCCGATCAACACCACGTTCATCCATCAACCCTCATGACCCACCGCCCGCCTCCCGCAAAATAAAAAAAAGGCCGCGCACCCCATCGGATGCGCGGCCTCCCATATCCCTCTCATGCCCCCCCTCCGCTTCAGTGGTTGTCCTGCGACGGGCCCCACGCCGCGCCCGTCACGTCCGGCGACTCCGCCGTCACCCGCCGCAGCACGATCGTCCCGTAGTCCTTGATCGAGTTGAAGCTCGTCACGATCTTGTCACCCTGCAAAAACCCGTCATAACGGCAAACCCCGTCGATCGGGTTCATGATCCGCTCGCCATAAAAGCTGACCTTCCCATCCCGCGGCGCCGCCGCCGTGAAGGTTACCCGGAACTCTTCCGTGAATACCCAGAAATGATACAGCTGAAAGTGCGCCTCATACGTCTGCCCCGGCGTGCCGCCGGTCAACTTCACCGCCTCCAGCGGCATGATGATCGCGTGCGCCAACCCGAAGTAATAATCCGAGTCGTTCGACTGCCACGATCCCTGCCACTTCCCTGCCAGGGGCGTCGCTTCCACCGCCGACGCCGTCACCACCGGTTCCGCATTCCAATGCCGATCATACGCCGTCCGAGACGCGCAACCCCCACACAACGCCGCAATTCCCAACCATCCCAACAGCTTCCGGCGCATGCGAAACTCCCAATTCAAAAGGACCCACTTCGGCCACGACCATAAACGTACACCGCCTGCTTAACGCAAGCAACTCAAAAACGTTGCAACGCCGCAACAAAACGCCACGCCCCCCGGCGCTGGACACGCCCCCTTCTTGTGCTATCCTAGCCCCCGCATCCCTTCATCCCTCCCGCTCATCGAAAGGTGCTCCCATGCCCCCACACGTCGTTTACGATGACAACGGCAAAATGAAGTCCGATGTCGCCGCCGCCGCGGGTGCTCTCCAGGTTCTCGTCCTGCCTCACGATCTCGATTTCCACGTCGTGGTCGATATGCCTGCCGAACTTGAAAAAGCCCTCTCCAAAGATCCCCTCCTCCTCCAGAAAATGCACGATTCCGTCGCACCCACCTACAAAGCCCTCGTCGCCTCCCTCGCCGACGATTTCAAAAAATTCGAAGCCATCGGCCGCGTGCAACGCGATCAGGGGGCCGTCGACCTCCTCCAGCAAATTCCCGGCAAACTCAAATCCATGATCGACGGCCAGATGCACGTCGCCAAGGACAACGCCCAGAAAAATGCCCTCGGCTGCTACGACAAATACCTCCAGTCCCACGCCGAATACAAAAAATACAAAATCAAGGTCGGCACCACCATCACCGGTGCCCTCGGCGGTCTCGCCGCCAGCCTCGCCGCGGCCGCCACCGGGGCCTTTACGGGCGGCCTCAGCACCGCCGTCGGTATCCTCGGGCTCATCAAAAGCGCCATCGTCCTCACCAAGGAAATCGCCAGCGCCCTGCTCGAAGTCGAACAGGCCTTCAAAATCCTCCAGGTCCAGATGACCACCCTGGAAAAGGCTTTCCTCGACGATAAAGGCAAAATCACCAAGCTCGGCAAAACCAACGAAGCCGCCTCCGTCGTCCTCAACCAGTTCCTGGGCATCGCCGGCCCCAACATCAAAAACACCGTCGATCAGGTCAAAACCGTCAAATCCAAAACCCAGGGCATCGACCTCAAATCCCACGCCCTCGCCCAAACCCTCAACAAAGTCCTCAAACAGTCCGAAGTCTTCGAAAATGAACTCGTCGCCAGAGCCGCCGAAACCCTCCACAAAAAGGGCATCGGCGAAGCGGCCATCAACAAATACCTCGCCCACATCAAATCCGGGCTCAACACCGCCATCACCCCGCTTAACCAGAAGGTGATGGAACTCATCGGCCGCATCGGCGACCTCCAGAAACGCGTCCAGGCCATGGAAGCCGCCATGGTCCCCATCATCGCCCGCTATCGGAAAATCGAAGAACAACGCAGCAAAGGCTTCGAAATCTTCGAGCTCGCCCTCTCCTTCTCCGACATCGCCCTCGTCCCCCTCTGCGCCGCCACCTCCCACGAATGGGCCAGCGTCAGCACCGACCTCGCCGTCGCCAGCGCCCAGTGGGCCTATGAAAAAATCACCGACAAAGCCATCGGCGACACCCCGCTGTAACCCGCAGCCCCTTTCCTCTCCGCCACGCACCCTCCATCGTCACCGACCCTCACTCCACCGATCCGACGACACATGGCCAGAGCGCAGCGATGAAAAGTGCGACGGATGGTTGCGGTATCCGGAGCATGAGCGGCGAGGATCAAGCGGCCCGGCTCGCGACATGCGTAGGCGCAAGGGAAAGCGGCAAGGACTTTTCGCCCATTCGGGTGCTACTTTTGCCAAACTTCCATGCACAACTCCCATTCGCGAGCGAGGTACCGGACACGTGACCACCATGGCGACCAAAATTCTTAAAGTTTTCCACCGCCAGGGTCCGACTTGACATATGTCGGGTCAGGGCTATACTCCATCATGCTTGGGGGGTTTTTGACAAGCGAGGTGTCTTGGCAATCGATCTGAATGGGGGGCATGTTTGAACTATGCCTCCAACCGGATTAGAAAAAGTCTACACCGCTCTAGGACGTTGGGAGGTAACAGGTTATGTTACTTTTGATGCCAGATGTACGGAAGCCATCCGGAAGTATTTGCCTGGATATACCAACAAGCTTTTTGCGAAAGAACTGTACGAACATATTGTTGAGTCAGGCGACCTTCACGAACAACGGCAGCCGCCTGGTGACGGATGGGAAGTACCGTTTTTCTACTACTCCATCCCGACCATCGCTGGTCAGCGTCTGTACGTCAAAATTATTTTGAGCGAAGACGACGATGATATCGACGACTGCGCTACGTTAATTGTCAGCCTTCACACGCCCTCCTTTTAGGCGGACCATGAAACCCTATCCTCACAAATGCCCAAAATGCCGGGAAGCATCTTTTTCGCCCGCGACGGTATCGCGCAGCGTACCCTACCGCTACGACGGGAAGGACCACTCGTTCGATATTGATGACCTGCCGATCCTGAAGTGCGGCCTGTGCCAGTACGAAGCGGAAACAAATGACACTGAGGATCGCGTGTTAGCCGTGGTGCGGTC
>CALCHA010000470.1 GCA_937901265.1 uncultured Phycisphaerales bacterium | reverse complement strand
CACCACGTTGAGGTTGGAAAGGTCGGTGTGGTTGAAGACCCCGGCGCTGATGTGAAACGCCGCGACGGCTTCGGTGCCGATGGTGACCAGCTCCCCGTTGTAGTGACACGCCCCCGCAAACACCGATGCCGTGCGCGCTTCGACATAGTCGGCGACGATCGGCGCGTTGGAGAGCGTCGGGGCGGGATTGACCGCGGTCACGGCCGTGGCGCCGGCGGCAGCAAGAATCGCGAGGGGAAGCAAGGTGGCAAGGCTGGTCATGATTGTCTCCATCGTTGGGAACCGGGCTGACGATTCATTATAGCAAGCCCAACCCCCTCACCCAAGCACTGGCGGCTTGGGCGTTTGCGCAAGCCCCGACCGGTAGCACCCGCGCGAAGGAGTGCACACCTCGGGGTAGGCCTGCGACCCGTCCGGACCGATCGGCAACTGGGTGTGATAGCACCAGCAATGGCCGGAGGGATCGTAGAAGTGGTCCGGTTCCGTGGGCAGGTGGTCGATCATGAAGAGCTTCTTGGAGCGAAGATCGCCGCAGAAGGGCGTCAGGGAGAGGGAGCGGGGGGTTGGGGTCGGGCTGGATTGCATGAGAGGCTCCCGGAGTGACGAATGACGAAGCACGAATGACGAATGAAATCTGAAGGACCAATGACCGAATGTCGAAACGGCTCAGGCGTTGAGCGTGGTCAGGGCGCGGCGGATCAGGGTTTGGGTCAGGGGGACCTTGTAGGCGTTGTGCTCGAGTGGGTCGGCGTCGGCGAGGGCGATTTGTGCGACGGCAGCGAGGGTGTCTTTGTCGAGCTTTTTGCCGATGAGGGCCTTTTCGGCCTCCGGAACGCGCCACGGAATCGGGGCCACCCCGGCGAGCACGAGCCGGGCGGCTTTGACGGTTTTGTCGGGATTAAACTCGACGGCGGCGGCGACGGCGGACATGGCGAAGTCCAGCGATTCCCGTTCCTTGAACTTCAGATAGGTCGAATTTTTGGCCATGGCGGATGCGGGAACTTGTATCTCCGTCACGATTTCCCCGGGCTTGAGCACGTTCTCCCGGCGCACGGAAACCTTCGGAAGAGCGAAGAAGTCCTGCACCGGCAGCGTCCGCGTGGCGCCCGGGCCGGCGATCGTGAGCGTCGCGTTGAGGGCGATCAGCATCGGGGCGAGGTCCGAGGGATGAACAATATAGGAGGGACCGCCGGCGATGATGGCGTTGTACTTGTTCTGCCCGGTGGAGGCGTAGCACTCGGTGCCGCCCTTTTTCAGACACTTCACCGTTTCGAGGCGGAAGTACCAGCAGCGGGGACGCTGGCAGAGGTTGCCGCCGATGGTCCCGAGGTTGCGAATCTGCGGCGTCGCGATGGCGGCGGCGGCCAGCGCGAGCCCGGGAAAATTCTTGCGGATCGCATCATGTTCTTCGATGGCAGTGAGCGTCGCGAGCGCGCCGATTTTGAGCGAGCCGTCGGGACCGGCAGTGATTTTGTCGAGGCCCTGGATGGTCTTGAGGTTCACCACGCGCGGGGCGGGGGTGATGTAAGCCTTGAGGGTGGTGAGAAGGTCCTGGCCCCCCGCCAAGGCACGCGGGAGATGGTCCGGGTCGGTCTTGGGGTCGGCGGGGGTGAGGAGCTTGACGGCCTCTTCAACGGTGGGGGCGTTGGCGTATTCGAAGGCGTTCATGATTTGGGTCCTGGAACGGGCCGCGGGACGGAGACAAGACAGGTGACAAAGGTTGGGGGTTATGCCTTTTGCTGGGCGGCGAGGGCGTTGAGGATTTTGTCGGGGGTGATAGGCAACTCCCGGATGCGCAGGCCGGTGGCGTTGTACACGGCGTTGGCGATGGCCCCCGCGCCGGGGATGTTCGCCGGCTCGGCGATGCCGATGACGACGTTGCGCTCGTCGCCATCGTCGATGATGGGGATGAGCTCCGGTATCTCGAGGCAGCCCGGCAGTTTGTAATCGTTGAAGGCGGGGTTGACCATGACGCCGAGGGTCGCGTCCATCACGCGGGTTTCGTAGAGCGCCATGCCCATCGACTGGATCATGCCCCCGTTGATTTGCGATTCCGTGGCGAGACGATTGAGAATCAGCCCGCCATCCTGCACGTGAGCCATTTTAACGACACGCACGTGGCCGGTCTCCAGGTCGACTTCCACTTCCGCGAAGGAGGCCCCATGGGCCCCGTTGCCGGCAAGGTTCCGTGACCAGTCGCCCCGGACCGACAAGCCATTGGCGGGCAAGGCGTTGCAGGCCTGCTTCCAGGAGAGGGACTTGCCGTTGCCGAGAATCTGGCGATCCTGAAAGAGGACCGCATCGGGCTGGGCACCCAGGAGAGGGGCGACACGTTTGGCGATTTCCATTTTGGCGTTGTAGGCGGCCACTTTGACGGCGGGCGCCAGCGAGGCGGCGGTGGTGGAGCCGCCGGAGGAAACGCCGTTGCTGAAGCGAGTTTCACCGATTTGTTCAAGGACGTCGTAGTACCCCAGGCCGAGTTCCTCAGCGACGATGGCGCGGACGTAGGTCCGGGTGCCCGTGCCGAGGTCTTGCGAGGCGTTCTGCACAATCACCGAGCCATCCTGGGAGATGTTGACGGTGGCGACGCAGCCACCGCGGCCGCCGCCGCCCCACGCCCCGATGCCGCAGCCCATGCCCCGGACAAGATGTCCGCCATCGGCGGCCTTGCCGGGGGTCTTGTTGCGATTTTCCCAGCCGATGGCTTTGGCGCCGACGGTGAGCTGCCGAACCCATGCAGGATCGGGAACGTTCTTTTTGCGAAATTCGACCGGGTCCATCTCGAGCTTGTAGGCCAGCTCATCCATGAGTGATTCCATCGCGAAGCAGGCCTGCGGGTGGCCGGGGGCACGCATGGCGACGGAGGAGTCTTCGTTGGTGTTGACGGTGGTCTGGTCGCGGTAGACGTGGGCGGCTTTGTACTGGTAGGGCTGAGCCGCGATATTGGAGCGGCCGATGCCGGGGAGGGCCTGCTGGATGGCGTGTACGGCGGTGAGGGTGCCATCCTTATTAGCGCCGGCCTGGAAGGCCTGGATGGATCCGGGTCCATTGCCGGCGGCGAGGAATTCCTCACGGCGGGTAAGGACAAGCTTCACGGGTTGTTTGAGCGCCTTGGACACCCGCAGGGCCCACTGGCCGACGACGCCGAGGCCGAACTTCGAGCCGAAGCC
>CALCHA010000469.1 GCA_937901265.1 uncultured Phycisphaerales bacterium | reverse complement strand
TCTGCTTCACGACTTCCTGAATGTCCGTCATTTCACCATTCCAAAAGCGATCCGTTTCCTCGGCCCGGCCTGCCTGCCCCAACGGTCACGGTCCTCTGATTCATTATTCGAATCTCATGCCCGCGCCGCAACCCCATAGCCCACCGCCGCCGCCGAATACCCGCTCCGCCGAACGCTTACGTTCAGTAGCAGCCCCGCCGCGACCATGTTGGTCAGGATCGAACTGCCCCCATACGAAATGAAGGGCAGCGCAATGCCCACCACCGGACCCATCCCCGACGCCATGTACATGTTGATCATCGCCTGAAACAGGATCATCGACGCCAGCCCCACGACCATCAGGCGCGCAAAGGGGTCCTTGGTGCTGCCCGCAATCTCGAGCGACGCCCCCAGAAACGCCAGGTACAGCACCAGCACCAGCAGGCACCCGACGAACCCCCACTGCCCGCCGATGACCGCGAAGATGAAGTCGGTGTAATCTCCCCACAGCGCGCCCTGCCGCAGGTGCTCCGCCGCCTCCGGGCCCTGCCCCGTCAGGCCGCCCGCCCCCAGGACCATTTCCGCCTGCCGCTGCTGATACCCCTCCGCCTGGTAATGCGCCGCATCGGCTGTCCCCATGAACTGCTTGTAAAACGCATCCACCCGCTTCTGCTGATAGGGCTTCATGAAGGGATACGCTCCCGGGACGGCCACCACGGTCATGACCGCAATCGCCGCCAGATGCCGCAGTCGTGCTCCCGCCGCCACCAGCATCGCGTAGAGCACCAGCGGAAACAGGGCCGCCGTCCCAAGGTCGGGCTCCTTCAAAATAAGCATCATGGGCACCGCGGTGAGCACGAAGGGCACGATCAGCCCGCGCAGCTCCCTCACATCCCGCCGATAGCGCAGATACCACGCCAGCGCCACCACATAGGCGATCTTCATCACTTCCGAGGGCTGAAACTGCACATTGCGCGGCAGCAAAAACCAGCGGTGCGTGTGCTGCTGTTCCGGCGCAAAAAGCACCGCCACCAGCAGCAGAACCCCCACGCCATACATCCCATATCCCAGCCGCCCCACCACCTGAAAGTGCGGCACCAGCATGATGACGCCCGCCACCGCCGCCACCAGAATATTGATCCGCTGCCGATCCGCATTTTCCGGACTCGACAACTCCAGCGCCAACAGGGACGCAACGCACAGCAGCCCGATCGTGATTAAGATCGGCCACGCCACCCGCGTCGTCAACACCTGCCACAACACCCGCCGCAATGCCTTCAACGCATCCCCCCGCCGGGGATCATTCGTGCGTGATCATTCCTCATTCGCTCCCGCTCCCTTTCACATCCACCGCCGGCAAATACCCGTGCCGCTCCAACTGCAAAAACGCCTCTTTCGCCATGGGCCCCGCCCACTTTCCGCCATGCCCGCCAAACTCCATGACGGCCGACACCACATATTGCGGATCGTCCGCCGGAGCATAGCCCACAAACCACGCATGCGTCCCCTCCGCCTGCATCTGCCGATACATCGGCTGCCCATCCGTCCCCAGCTTCACCGTCCCATCCTCCTCCTTCAAAGGACGGCTCGTGTCCCATACCGGGTTGCCCGCATCGTCCCACACCGGCCCCCACGCCGTCGCACTGCCGGTCTTCCCGGCAATCTTCAGCTTGATCCCGCGAAACACATCCCGTGCCGTCCCCGCGGGTCCGGACACGACCTCCTCCATCCCCTGGCGCACGGTCGCCACGATCTCCGGCGGCAAGATCATCCGCCGCGGACCGGGCACTTCCGTCGATTTCGCCAGAATGTGCGGCCGCACGACCTCGCCCGCCTTCAGCAGCGTCGCATAGGCCGTCGCCATCTGCAGCGGCGTCACCGCCACCGGCCCCTGCCCGATGCCCAGAAAGATCGCCTCCGAAGACTGCGTATCCGGGTCGTCTGCCCCGCGCAAGCTCGGGATCGCCCCATCCTGCTCCGGCAGTTCAAAGCCGGTGTCGCGGCCCAGCCCGAACGCGTCAAACCACTGCGTCATGCGCTCCACCCCCATGTCCCGCCCCACCGTGTAGAAAAAGATGTTGCATGACTTCTCGATCGCATCGACGACCTGCAACGGACCATGGTGCCCGCCGCTTTCCTCGAAAATCGAACACCGGAAAATGTTCGGCCGCCCCGGAAATAGATACCCGTTGCACACCACCGTCGTCGCGTTGTTGATCACCCCCGCCCGCAACGCCGCGCTCGCCACCAGCGGCTTCACGATCGACCCGGGCGTGTAGGACTGCAATGCCCGGTTGGTCAGCGGCCGCCGGTACGCATCGCGTATCAACGCCCGCCGCTCTTCGCCGATCTTGTTCAAATCATAGGTCTCCGACGACCACAGGCTCAGCACCTGGCCATCCATGCTCATGACGACCACCGCTGCGAAATGGTCCTTGCCATCCTGCCCCTTCAGCAGTTGCTTCGCGTGCACCGCATCCTGAAAATCCTTCTGCATCCCCACGTCCAGGGTGAGCTGCACATCTCCTCCCACCTGCGGATCCACGCGCTGCCCCGGCTGATCCTCCTCCTCTCCGGTTGCCCCAAGTTCCTTCAACCGCGCCCCCCGGGTCCCCCGCAGAACATTCTCCTTGAGCTGCTCCACCCCGCTCTCCCCCATCAGATCGCCCGCCAGATAGCCATGCAAATTCCCGCCGCCCTTGCCTTTGACCAGGTCGGGATACGCAAAGGGTTCCCCCTTCAACGTTTCGGCATCCAGGGACTTCAGCGTGCCAATGGCCTGGCATGCGACATCATTGAAGGGATACTCGCGCCGCCGCGAATCGACCACCGCCACCCCCGGATATTCCTGCTTGTGCTGCTGAAAATAAAAGGAGACCTCATCCGAAATGTTCGGCACGACGGTGTGGGCGCTTACCTCCTCCTTCAGAATAATTGGCGCCGCCGCCGCGCTCGCTGCGGCATTCGTATCCTCCTCTCCGCCGTCCCCTCCCTTTTCGTAGGGCCGCGACCAGCGATCCTGCTTGAGCGACTGAATCCGGATGCGCACGTCGTTGTACTTGGCGAGGACATCATCGGCGGAGAGGTGGCAGACCTGCGCGATGGCCGCCGGCTCCGCATCGATCTCGTCGGAGATCAAATCCTGCAGCTCGGCCAGCCGTTTTGCCCGCGCGTCCCGACCGACCACCTTCTCCGCTGCCAGACGCGAGCGCGCCTCGGCCTTGATCCACGCCTCATCCTTGATCATGGCCCGGTAGTCGATCGCCAGGTCGTAACAGGCCACATCCCGCGCCACGGCCGCCCCGGTCCGGTCGTAAATCGTCCCGCGCGACGTGCCGATGGGCAGCGTCCGATGGACGAAGGTCTGCATTTCATCGCGCCACGCCTCGGCCTCGGTCAACTGCAGATGCCACAGCCGCCCGGCCAGCGCAGCAAATCCTCCCACGAACCCCACAAACAGCACCACCAGCCGCCGATTCATCATCGCGTCAAAATCTCCGCGCACCAACGCGCAATTCACGTTATCGGCCCCACCCCTCCCCCAACAATACCAAATCCCCACCCCCTCCTGCACCCCGCCCTCTCCCGAGGGTCGCTCCCCCGCTCGTTTCGGCCCGATTCAGTGCGTTTGGACTTCCGTGCAGCCTCCCGCCCCCGCCCCGGGCGCGGACCCTGCCCCCGCCACTTCGCCCCCCTCCGTTCGCCCCCCC
>CALCHA010000468.1 GCA_937901265.1 uncultured Phycisphaerales bacterium | reverse complement strand
CCCTCGACATCCCCTGACGCCTCACCGTCCCCTTCCTCTTCACCCAAAAACCCTCCGCTATCGCGCCGCCTCAGCCACCCCGCCCCGACCCCACCAGCGTCGCAAGATCCTCGAAGAATTCCGGGTAGGTCTTGGCCGTGCAGCCGGGATCGAGAATACGCACGTCGCCGCGGACCACCCCCGCCACCGCGAAGGCCATCGCCATGCGGTGGTCCTCGTAGGTCGCCACCTCCACCCGCCCCGCCGCCGCCAGCTTTTCCTGGCCCGGCGGATCGATCGAAATCCAGTCCCGCCCCGTCTCGACCGTCGCCCCGAACTTCCGCAGCTCCGTCTCCAGCGCCGCCAGCCGATCCGTCTCCTTCACCCGCAGGTTCCACACGTTCTTGAGCAGCGTGCGACCCTCCGCGAACAGGGCGGCCACGGCGATCGTCTGCACCATGTCGGGGATGGCGTTCATGTCGCGCTCGACCCCGCGCAGCACCCCCGTCGGCGGCGCGGCCACGGTGATGCTCTCCGCGTCGTGGGTCACCGCGGCACCCATGTCGCCGAGCACCTCCGCGACACGCACGTCGCCCTGCAAACTGTTTCGCCCCAGACCCGCCACGCGGATGCGGCTGCCCGGAAGCAATGCCCCGAGGGCCCAGAAATAGCTGGCGTTGGAGGCGTCCGGCTCGATGGCGTAGGTCCCGCCGGCGACGGCGTAGCGGCCGGCGGGGACGCGCAGGATGCGCGCCGGGCTCTGGCCGCAGAGGTCGTGGACGTCGACGCGGACGCCGAACTGTTCCATCATGCGGAGCGTCATAAGGACGTAGGGCTCGCTGGTGACCGCCCCGAGGAGGCCCACGTCGATGCCCTGCTCATTCTGCGGGCCGGCCATGAGGATGGCGGAAATGTACTGACTGCTCTTGGCGTCGCTGAAGCTGCAGACCCCCTGCAGGCCGCCGCCGCGCACCAGCAGTGGCGGGTATCCCTCGCGGCCGGTGTAGGCGATCTCCGCCCCGAGGATGCGCAGCTGGTCAACGAGTTCGCCGATGGGCCGTTCGCGCATCCGTGCGATGCCGTCAAGGAGGTAGCCCGCTTGCGACCGCGGGGCGAGGGCGAGGGCAGCGAGGAGAAAACGCAGCGTCGTGCCGCTGTTGCCGCAGGCAAGCACCTGGCCGCGGCCGGCGGGCAGGGGCATACCCTGGACCTGGACTTCGCGGGCGGGTTCAACGACGTGCAGGAGGTAGCCGATGGCGGTGAGGGCGGCGAGCATCTGGCGGGTGTCATCCGCGAAGAGCAGGCCGGTGAGGCGGGTGAGGGAAGTCGCACGGGCCGCGAGAAGCAGCGCGCGGTTGGTGATGCTCTTGCTCCCCGGCAGGTGCACGCTGGCGACGAGGGGGGCGAGGGCGCGGGAAACGTCGAGGTGCGACATGCGGGGTCCTTTTCGCTCCCCGGCTGGTGGCCCCCCCCGGTCGGGCGTTGCGGGTCAGTGTGCTGCGGGGGCTGCGGGGGCGGGGGTGGGTGCGGGCGAGGAGGCAGGCTCGGGGGCCGTTGCCGGCGCGGGCGGCAACGCGGCCAGGCCGGCGCCGGTGAGAGCGCGGTTGATTTCCTGCAGCACGATCGGGTCATGCTCGCGCTTGCCAGCGTCGGTCAGGGCGTCCGTCGCCCGTTGCACGTCCGTCTTGCCAAAGGTCTTCAGCCGGGGGAGGAGGTCGTTGAGGCCCTTGGCGGCCCAGTAGCGGACCTGCGGGTCGGTGCTGGTCCTGACCAGGTCTTCCAGGGCGATATCGGTGGAGACGGTGTGCATGCCGGCGATGATGATGGCGGCGTTGAGGCGGACGTTCTCTTTTTTGCTGTGCAGGGCGAGCGGCCGAAAGGCGTCGGCGATGGCGCCGCCATATTTGTTGCGATCGATGATGGCGGTGGTATCGGAGGGGGCGCCGGAGAGGAGGTCGTTGGCGAGGGTGACCATATCTTTGTCGGCGGCGGCTTCAAGGGTGGTGGCCTGCGGGTGGAAATCGTACGGCCCCGCCGCCAGCGCGTGCAGGGGACAGGCCGCCACAAAGGCCGTGAGAAGCAGGGGACGCCACCGTCGCCGAGATTGGAACATGGAGACTCCGCCTTTGAGGGGTGTGTTGGACCCGCCATTCAACCGCGGGTGGCCCGTTGTCCCTGCCAAAAGACGGGGCCTGAACGTGGGGAGAATGGCTCGCGAACCATAACGGTGGGCTGGCGGCGTGTCAATGGAAGGGCAGGGGGCACCGGGCCAAAGGAACCGCCGGCGGGGCCCTCCGGGCGCGCCTATCATGCAGGCATGGATACCACCCACGTCAAGCCAATTTCGCGGAGGGTGCTGGGGAGCGCCCTGGTCTTTGCCGGCATCAGCCATTGGACCTTCGCCCGGCGGGAGTTTCGGGCGCAGGTGCCCGACTGGGTGCCCCTGAAGAAGGATACGCCC
>CALCHA010000467.1 GCA_937901265.1 uncultured Phycisphaerales bacterium | reverse complement strand
GGTAAGGCGCGCGGGGTACAAGATTGCCTTCGCTCCGAGCGCGATGGTGACGCACATTGGTGCCCCGCAGGCGAAAGGAAAACGTTTTGATGTCCGATACGCCTATTTCGCGAGTCGAAACCACATGGTCTTGCTGATACGAAACTGTGGGCCAATGTCGGGCATCCTGGCGCGGTATTCGATTCATCTGATTGGCTCCTCCCTGATGGACTGTGCAAGGCGTATCGGGGGCGCATTGGTCCGGTTGGCCGCAAATCTTGTGGGCAGCGTCATGGGGATTGTTTCGGGCTTGTGGCTGGTAGCGAAGCTCGGCCGCGATCCCATCCGGAACGACGCCGAGGCGGAGCGCATTCGGGCGCACCTGGAGCGCGAAGTAAAAGTTGCAGAGCACGCAATTCTATGAACATCGCCATGATCTCCCTCTACCTCCCCTCCCAGGACAAATGTGGGGCCGGCTACCAAGCCCACTACATGGCCAACGCGCTCCTTCGTCAGGGCCATGCCGTGACCCTCTTCAGCCCGGCGCAGAAGCCCATCGACGCGCTGTATCGGCATGTGCGGGTGGACGTGGGTGCGTCCCTCCGGACATTTCGCTTTGCCTGGAATCTCCGCAAGGTCGATTGGTCCGCTTTTGAAGTCGTCCATGCCCATGGCGATGATTACTGGCTCTGGAAATGCGCCGGGGCAGTCCATGTGCGCACGATGCACGGCTCCTGCCTCGCCGAAGCCCTGCATGTGCCGCGGGTGAAGGAGAAGCTGCGAATGGCGGCTCTGGGGGTCTCGGAGATCCTGGCAACGCTGGTGGCCGATCGCACGGTGTGCGTCTCGCAAAACACCTGCCGCTATTATCCCTGGGTGAAGCACGTGATCATGAATGGCGTGGACACCGCCGCCTTTTATCCGGGCGCGGCGGGCGAGAAAGAACTGGCACCCACAATCCTCTTCGTGGGCACCTACCAGAACCGCAAGCGCGGAAAGCTCCTGATGGACGCCTTCGCCAGCGAAATCCTGCCCGCCATTCCCGACGCACGCCTGTGGATGGTCTGCAGCGATGCTCCGCCGGCACCCGGCGTGACGGTCTGCGGGAGCCTCCCGCTGGAGAAGCTGGCGGAACTCTATCGGCGAGCGTGGGTCTTCTGCCTGCCGAGCACCTACGAGGGCTTCGGGGTCCCCTACATCGAAGCCATGGCCTCGGGCACCCCCGTGGTCGCGACGCCAAACGTGGGGGCCCTGGAAGTCCTCGATCGTGGCAAGTATGGAGTGATCGTCGAGCCGCAAGGCCTGGGGGAAACGATCCGTCGCCTTCTACAAGATCCCGCCGCACGCGAGCACCTGCAAACCGTCGGCCTGGAACGCAGCCGGATGTTTGCGTGGGATGTGATCGTGCGGCAGTATGAGCAGCTGTACGCATCCCTCATGCAGCGGCATCCTCGCATCGAAAAAGCGGTGAACGTGCCATGAACATTGCAATCTTTGCCAGCGCTTTTCATCCGCATTTCGGGGGAGTCGAGGAACTCTGTCGGCAACTCGCGCTGGAGTATCGCCGGCGCGGCCTGGGGGCGATCGTCGTGACGAATCGCTGGCCGCGAAATCTGCCGCGCGAAGAAATCTTCGAGGGCATTCCGGTGCTTCGTTTCGCCATGCGGACGCCCACGGGCAACATGCGCGGACGCTTGAATTACCGGTTGACCCACGCGGCGATTTGCCGGTCCATGACGGCCGCGCTTCGCCGACACGCCATCGACCTCCTCCACATCCAATGCGTCAGCTCCAATGGGCTTTATGCGCTGCATGCGAAGCAGGTGCTCGGGCTGCCCCTGGTAACGACGCTCCAGGGCGAGCTGACCATGGATGCCGCCGGGTTGTACCAGAAGTCCGAATACGCCCGGGCGCTGTTGCGCCGCGTGCTGGCAAATTCAGATGCCATCACCGGGTGCTCCGCCAGGACGCTGCGCGACGGCGAGATATTCTACGGAAAACCCTTCGATAGCCGCGGCCACGTGGTTTTCAACGGCGCGAGCGTTGACGATTTCGACAAGGGCGAGCCTTTCACGCATGCGCGCCCCTATATTCTGGCGATTGGACGCATCGTGCCGCAGAAGGGTTTCGATACGCTGCTGCGGGCCTATGCAGTGGCGAATCCCCTTACGCACGATCTCATCATCGCCGGCGATGGCCCGGAGCTTCCCGCGCTCAAGGACCTTGCCCGTGACCTCGGCATCTCGAAGCGCGTCTTGTTCCCCGGGCGGGCGGACCGTCCGGCGGCGGTGGCGCTGTTTCGGGGGGCATCCTTTTTCGTCCTCCCCTCGCGCGCCGATGAAGGACTTCCCGTCGTTTGCGCCGAGGCTCTCGCCGCCGGAAAGGCCGTGGTCGCCACCCGCTCCGGCGGAACGCCCGAAGCCGTGCTGCACGAAGCGCAAGGCCTGATCGTCGAGAAGGAGGATGTGACCGCCCTCGCCGCGGCAATCGCTCGCCTGAGCAGCGACGAAACCCTCCTCGCCCACCTCGCCGCCGGCGCCAAAGCCCGCGCCCAACGCTTCTCCTGGCCCACCATCGCCTCCCAATACCTCGCCCTCTACCACACCCTCCTCCCTTCCCAACACGCCCCCCTCCCACACGCCCACGCCCTCGCATGAACCCGCTGCTGCCCGCGACTCTCGCCCCCCGCCCTTTGAAAGTCTCCTCCCCATGCCCGACACATCCGCCTGCACTCCCCCCTCCTCCACCGCAACCCGGGTGCTCTTCTCCATCCCCTACGCCACATGCCTTTCCCTCCCGCAGGGACGCCAGGGAAAC
>CALCHA010000466.1 GCA_937901265.1 uncultured Phycisphaerales bacterium | reverse complement strand
TGGCTGCGGACGCGGAACGGGGTTCCGGAGGTGAAGCTGGGAGAGTGGCTGAACGACGAAGAAGCAGCATCGAAGGTGGCCGTGGTGGTGGCGCTGGAGGTGGGCTGCCCCGCGATGGGAGTCGGTGGCACGGCGCTGTTGTAGCGATGCGATTGCGGCGGGCCAGGGAAATGAATTGACCCGCGGCGTTAGCCGGGGGTATCGTGAGCGCGCGGGGCGGGAGGCGGATCAGGCAACCGGCGGAAAATTGGAGGAGCGGTCATGGTGAAGTTGCAGCGCGGCGTCTTGGCGATGTGCGTGGTGGGGATGGCGGCGCTGGGCGCTGCGAGTCCGGGCCGCGGCGGCGCGGCGCCGGCGAAGGCTGCCGATGGTGCGGAGCCGCTGCTCACGTTGACCGATGAAAAGGCGGGGGTGACGGCGGTGGCGTTTTCGCCGGATGCCACGCAGATCGCGGCGACCGGCGGCGACGGCAAGGCGCGCATCTGGGAGGCGGCCACCGGCAAGCTGCTGCAGACGGTCGGCGCGCACGCCGGTCCCACCGTGTGCCTCGCCTGGTCGCCGGACAGTAAGCATTTGGCCGTGGGCGGGTTCGACCGGGTGCTGGACGTTTGGGATGCGGCAACAGGCAAGCGCGTGGATCAGCACGTGCAGTCGGACGCGGTCAACGGCGTGGCGTTCCTGCCCGACGGGCGGCTGGTGACGGCCTGCGGCGCCGAGTTGCAATGGTGGAAGGCGGGCACGGCTGCCACCGTTCTCAAGAAGGCCAGCGGCGACAAAACGCGTTTCAACCGCGTGGCGGCAAGCCCGGAGGGCGAGGTGATCGCCTCCGACGAGGCCGACCTGGTGCTGGTGCTCAGTGGAAAGGATGGGGCGAAGATTGCGCAGCTCCAGCGCCCGGTAGATGTTCCCGGCGGCCGGGTCAATCACAACCTGGTTCGGTGCCTCGTGCCGCTGGGTAACTCCGAGCTGTTGCTGTCGGATGGAATCGGCGTGTTCACCTGGGAGTGGAAGGCGGACAAGAGCACGCGGCTGCAAAAAGGTGCAGCGTGGAATGTGGCGATGAGTCCGGACCAGTCGCTGCTGGTGACGGCGGTGACGGGATCGATGGCCACGCTGAACGCCAGGAACGTCGACGCCAAGGCGCCCAGGCCGCTGGTTCAGCAGACGGTGAAGGACCCGAACATCAATGACCTGGCGATTTCGTCCAAGGGCGATCGGCTGGCGGTGGCCAATGGGGGCAAGTGGACCGGCGCGAAGTGGAGCGATGCCGGGGCCAGCGCGGTGTACGTGTACGATTTGAGCGCGGCGGCGAAGTTGATACCGGGAGCGGGCGCGAAGTGACGAGCGCCACGTGCGGCTTTGAACAGAGGTTCAGGCGGAGCGCGCGGGCGGCGGGTGGAGCGGCACGGGGGAGACGGGGGTGCTTGGACGCGGCACGGCGGTCGTTACAATACGCGGCGGCTGCTTCGTCGGAGAAATGCTTTGGTTGCTGAAGAGTTGAATGCGCGGGTCCCCAAGGCGGTATTTTTTACCAAGGGGGTCGGGAAGCACAAGTATCGGCCGCAGTCGCTCGAGTTGGCGATGCGGCACGCCGGCGTGGAGAAGTACAACCTGGTGCAGGTGTCGGGGATTTTGCCCTCGAAGTGCAAGATCATCACGATCCATGAGGGGATCCGGCGGCTGGCACCGGGGCAGATCGTGTATGGGGCGATCTCCGAGTCGTCGACGGACGAGCCCAACCGGTTGCTGTGCGCGGGGATCGGGGTGGCGATGCCGATCAAGGATCAGTATGGATACATCGCGGAGCATCATGGCTACGGGATGACGGAGGAGCGGATCGGGGATTTTGTGGAGGACATGGCGGCGACGATGCTGGCGACGACGCTGGGGATCGAGTTTGATCCGGCGCGGAATTATGACGAGCGCAAGGAAATTTACCGGATGTCCGGGGCGACGGTGCGCACGCGGAACATCGCGCAGACCGCGGAGGGGGATAAGAATGGCCTCTGGACGACGGTGATCGCGGCGGCGGTGTTCATTTTGTGAGCTCTGCGGGCAGGAAGATCCTTGCGTTGAATTTTAATGAAGCTGTCTTGAAGGACGGCATCAAGCGGAAGGTGTGTTCGTGAACCGCGAGAGGTCTTCGTGTCTTCGCGTCTTTGTGGCAAATAACTCTTATGGACGCTCGAAGTAACAAACGGGGAGCGAGGATCGTTTGACTGGGATGGACGTTGAGACCAGTGTGCAGCCGGTGCTGGTGAAGGGGCGGGACTGGGGGTGGCTGCGCGCGTGGGGGCTGTTGCTGGCGATCACGGCGCTGGCGGCCTTTTTACGCTACTGGCGGCTGGGGGAGCAGGCCTACTGGACGGATGAGGCCTACACCATCGGGCGGATCAAGGGGACGTTTGATTATCTGCTCCTGCGGCTGGCGGACCAGGGCTTTCCGCCCGGCTGGTATGTGCTGCTCCGCGGGTGGTGTTTGTCGTTGGAAAAGCTGACGGGCGATGGCGGGTGGGCGTTCTCGGCGGGCGTGACGCGGGCCTTGCCGGCGCGGCTGGGGACGTTGACCGTGCCGGCCATGTATCTGCTGGGGCGGGCGTTTTTCTCGCGGCGCGGAGCCCTCCTGGTGGCCCTGTTCGCGGCGGTGAATCCCTTCCTGATTTACTACTCGCGCGACATCAAAATGTATGGGGCGCTGCTGCTCTTTGTCGTGCTCAACCTGGGGATTTTTTTCCGCTGGATGGAGCGCGGCCGCCCCTGGCTGTGGGTGCCCCTCTTCGCCATCACGGGCTTCTGCATGACCGCGACGCAGTCGATGGCGTGGGTAGTGGTGGGGCTGGAGCTGGTGTTTCTGCTGACGCGGCGCCGGGTGCGGGCGCTCGATGCACCGCTGTGGACGCTGGGCGTGGCGGTGATGGCCGTGCTGCCGGTGTATTGGTACAGCGCGCGGACCATTTACCTGGAGAAGGTGACCCAGCGCGGGCAGGATGTTTCGCTGGCCTGGATCACGCGCTACACCGATATGTCGTGGCGCACGCTGGCGAGTTTGCCGACGGAACAGTTGCTGGGGTACCTCTGGCCGGTCTATCCGCCCGACGCGCGGGTGGAGGATTGGCTGAGCCTGACGCCCGATTTTGATGCGCACCTGGCGACGCGGACGTGGCGCTGGCTGGCGACAACCGAGTGGTGGGCGGCGGCGGGGCTGCTGGTGCTGCTGATCGCCGGGGTGCTGCCGTGGAAACGGTGGTGGCGGCTGGCACGGGGCAAGCCGCGGCAGCCAGACCTCGACGAGCGGCCAGGGCGCGCCAGGCGGTGGTGGATCGTCCTGTGGATCGCGGGGCCCAGCGTCGTGCTGATGCTGACCTGGATACCCAAAGGCTCGTTGTGGCATCGCCTGGTGTGGCATGGGCTGACGATCCAGCCGATCTGGGAGCCGCGGTATCTGGCGATTGTGGCACCCGCCATGGTGCTGTGGCTGACGCTGGCGGTGAAAGGCGTGCCGACGAAGGTGGGGCGGGCCGTGGTGACCGCCGTGGTGGCGTTGACCTGCACCGCCTCGGCGCTGCTGGCCAATCAGCTGACCTATCGCAACGCCCCCTATCAGCGGGCGGCGGCGATTACGGCGCGGTATGCCCCGGACCACTCGTTTGCGGCGGTGGCGATCGGAAATCCCGCCGTCTCCTTCCTCGGCGAGGTCGATGCCGTGAGTTATCCCCTGGCGCTGCACCAGCGTCCCGATCCATCGGAGCAATTTCGCTCGGTCCCCGGCGGGGGGATACGCTATCGCCTCGGGGCGCTGACGACGGGGCGCGAACTGGCCAACGATTCGCCCACGGCAATGCAGCGATTTTTGCGACTGGCGCGGGTGACGCCCGGGGTGACGGTGATCGTGCTTACCGATCGCAATGGCGATTTGTTGCCGGCGCAAGACCCGCTGAACGATGAGGCGGTGGAGCGGCTGCTGGGGGATCCGTGGAAACTGGTGGATCGGGAGCGCTACGCGTGGCATTACGAATGGCGGCCTTATTTGTTCCACACCTGGCGG
>CALCHA010000465.1 GCA_937901265.1 uncultured Phycisphaerales bacterium | reverse complement strand
CCCGCGGGCAAAGTGGCCGCGGTCCGGGACGCCGCCGAGACCGCCGCGCTACCACCGGGAATTCTTGAAAAAAACGATGTGCACGCCACGGGGTGGGCAGTCCGGCTGGGCCAGCCACTGTATCCGCACATGAAAATCGCGGTCGATCCGGTCGGAGACGAGATTCTCTACCGCGTCGATGCGCACGACCGGCACCTGCACGCGGCCGAGGGCAGCCCGGACGAAGCATGGCTGTCGCAGGTGCGAAAAAGCAATCAGGAGCTGGTGGAGAAGGTGGAGACGGCATGGGAACAGGCCGGGGTGCCAACCTTCCGCGGAATGCTCCGCCGCCAACTGGCAGCCCGACGCCGCACCTAAGCGGCGTCCCTACCCATTGGAACACGCTTCATGTCTTTTTTAAAGATACAAGGAAGCGACCAGCTTGCTTTTCGATCACACACTAGTCGCTCGCTGACCGCTCAAGATTCCACCCTTTTTTATGCAGGAACAGAAACGTCCTTCGTCGAACGTCCAGACCAAAAACGAAGGAACGAAGGGCCAACGAAGTTCACGAAGAGGTTTGTCGGTGCGTGGCCACGTTTCTCTGATAGCGTTCCAAGGCTGGAGGGATCGCGCGACTTGGGTCAGCGCCTTTGTGCCCTTCGTGGGTCCTTCGTCCCTTCGTGTTTTCGTCTGGACTCTCAAACAAAGACGTTTCCGTCCCTCGACAAAAACGTCTGAGATCTCAAGCCCGACCAATCGCGGCGATGTTGCTCGCCATGCGCGAAAATCAACAGGAATCCGTATTAGATATGAAGGGGCAGCAGTTGGAGGGGGGTGCGGCGGATGCGGGGGCGGAGGGTGTAGCTGGGGACAACGCTCACGGCCGGGGGGAGCGTGGGGAGGGGGATCAGCGAGATCGGCAGTCTGACGTGGGGCAGGCTCGGCGGCAGGGTGATGATGCTTGCCGGGGGAAGCGGCGTGGGCTTCGGGAGGGGAATCGGTTTGACCGCAGGCGCTGCCGCGACGACGTGGAGAGGAAGCCGGGTCGCCGCGTGGCCGCCGGCGAAGGGCGCGGCGACGCGGCGCGGGGTGGCGTGGGCGGGACGGGGGAAGCGCTTGACCGGGGGAAGAGAGGCTGCCGGCGGCTGCGCGGGCAGCGGTGCGGGCGCGACGATGAGCGGCGGTGTGGACGGCGCAACCGGCGTCGCGGGCGGCTCAATGACGGGGGCAGGCGGGGTGGGATCGGCGGCAGGCGGCGTCGGTGCGGCGGCGGGCGGCGGAGCGGCCGGGGTCGGGGGCAGGGCGGTGGTGGGGCTGATCGGAGGGGCGACGGTGACGACGGGGAAGTCGACGGGGAGGGGCACGAGGATCAGGATGCCGGGACGGAGGGTGGCGGTGAGGGTCAGGGTGTAGGGGTTGGGGGCCATTTCATCATTATGGAAGAAAACGAGGCTCGCGGAGAAGTTGGCCGCAACGTTGCCGGGAAGGAAGGTGAGGGTCAAGGTGAGGGCGGCGTGGGGGGCGATGAGGGCGGAGGTGGCATTGGCGGGCAGGCCGTCGAATTGGAAGGCGAAGTGGGCGGCACCGGGCCCGGTGAGCTGCAGGCCGGCGAGGGAGAGGGGCAGGTCGCCGTCGTTCTGCAGGGTTACGGTGATGGGAGCGGGGGTGGTGCCGGGGTTGAAGGCACCAAAGGGGATCTGCCCATCATCGGGAGTGCCGGCGTTTTCGAGGACGATGAGGGTGGGCGGCAGCGGCTTGTAGACTTCGGCGGAGAGGGTGATGGCGAAGGGGTTGGGCTGGGCGGGGTCGTTGGTGAAGAAGCTGAGGGTGGCGGCGTAATCGCCTTCGTCGGTGGCCAGAAGGGTGACCTGCAGGGTGGCGTGGGCACCGGGGGCGAGGAGCAGCGACGTGGTGCCGGGGAGGTGGCCATCAATGGTGAAGGCGAAGGCCGCGGCGTCGGGGCCGGTGATCTGCAGGCCGGCGAGGGAGAGGGCGACATCGCCGCTGTTTTCGAGCGTGACGGCGATGGGGGCGGCGGTGGCGTTGGTGTTGATCGGGCCGAACGAAAGGGCGTTGTCATTGGGGGTGCCGGAATTTTCCAGGACGACGAGCGTGGGCGGGGCGACGTTGGCGATGGCGGCGGTGAGGGAGATGACGAGGGGGTTGGCCTGAGTGGCGTCGTTGTGGAAGAGGATCAGCGAGGCGGTGTAGTCGCCCGTGAGGCTGCCAAGGAAGGTGAGGGTGAGGGTGACGCTGGCGTGCGGGGCGACGAGTGCGGAGGTGCTCCCGGGGGCGAAGCCGGTGAGCTGGAAGGCGAAGCTGGCGGCATTGGGGCCGGCCAGCTGGATGCCGGCGATGGAGAGGGGCAGGTCGCCGGTGTTCTGCAGGGTGACGGTGATGGGGGCGGCGGTGGCACCGGCGGTGAGGGTGCCGAAGGTGACGGCGTTGTCGTTGGGGGTGCCGGAGTTTTCGGTGACGACGAGGGTGGCGGGGAGGGTCGCCGAGAGAGTGCCGGAGAGGGAGAGGGTGTAGGGGTTGGACTGGGTCGGATCATTGTGGAAGAACTGGAGGGTGGCGTGGTAGATGCCGGCGGAGGCGGCGATGAAGCGGATTTCGAGGGTGGCGGAGGCCCCCGGCGCGAGGTCGAGCGAGGTGGTGCCCAGGGGCTGGCCATCGATGGAGAAGGCGAAGGCGGCGGTGTTTCCGCCGAAGAGCTGGAGGCCGGCGAGCGTGAGGGTTTGCTGGCCGTGGTTGGTCACGGTAACGAGGATGGGGGCCGCGTGATCACCGAGGTGGAGGAGGCCGAAGGAGAGCTGGTTGTCGTCGGGCGTGCCGGAGTTTTCGGAAACAGCCAGCAGCGGAGGCGCGAGCGGAACCAGGCGGTGGCCGAGGTTGTCGCGTGCGATAGCCTGGTCGGCGGCGTCGACGGTGCCATCATGGTTGAGATCGCCGTTGGGGTCGGCGGGGTTGCGCGTGATCTGGAAATCGTGAACATCCACGACGGCATCGCCATTGGCATCGCCGGCGAGGACGAAGAAGTCGATGGCGGCGAACTGCGAGCTGGCGGTATCGCCGAGGCCGTCGCCGGCAAGAGTGAGGACGTTGCCGAAGGCGTCGGAGAGGGCATCGGGGGCGAGGCGAAGGTCGTAGTTGCCGTCGGCAAGGGGGACGTTGTGCAGGTCGAGGAGGAGGGTGTTGGCGGCGTCAAAGCTGTAGGTCATGCCGGAGAGGTTAACGGGGGTGGTGCCGTTGAAGAGGAGGGTGACGGCGTCGGGGTTAAACGAGAGGCCGGGGGCGGACAGGGGAATGGCGATCTGGAAGATCAGGGAGCGTTGCTGGAGGCCGTCGTTGATGAGCGCGGGGCCGGTGATGCGCGGGGCGGTGGTGTTGCTGAAGGCGACGTCGGAGAGGGTGACGGAAGAGCTGGAGGGGGCGAACGCGAGGAGGTCGAAGGCGAGGGTGACGGCGGCGCCGGAGGCGAGGGTGTGGAGATCGATGGTGACGGTGGTGGAGCCATCGGGGTTCTGTTGCAGCGTGATGCCGGGGGCGGTCGAGAGGGAGCCGTCGGCCTGAAGGTTGATCAGGGCATCAGCGCCGGTGAGCGCGACGGTGCCCGTGAGAGGCGCGAGGGTGGCGGGATCAAGGAGGGCGACCTCGAAGGCGTCCTGCGGCTGGCCGGGGGTGAGGGCGAGGGCGGCGGCGAAAGTGAAGCGGAGGGCGGAGGCGCCGGAGGGGAGGGTGAAGCTCTGGAGGAGGCGGGTGACGGTGGTGGCGCCGGTGGACAGGGTGGCGCGGCCGGGGGTGATGAGGGCGGCGGGGGAAAGGGTCCAGCCGAAGCCCGCGTCGGTGGGATCGGCGTCTGCAAAGTCGCCGTTGATCAGGCCGACCTGGAGCGGGACGGTGGGGTCGATGGAGGGAAGCTGGGCGGCATCCGGGGCGACGAGGAGGGCCCGCTGCCGGGTGCCGTAGGCGCCGGCCACGGCGGTGGCGCGGACGGCCTGAATGACCGCGATGTCGGTGAGGGAGGGCAGGCGGCGGGTGTCGGCGGCGAGGGTGGGGTTCATGAGATCGTTGGGGAAGGCGGCGGGGGCGAGGTGGTCGAGATCGGCGGCGAGGTCGAGCGTCAGGTTGTCGCCGTAGAAGACGCCGTTGAGAACGTGCGAGGCGAAGGCGGGGTTGTTGATGGTGAAGCCCAGCAGGTGGCCGATCTCGTGGAGGAGGGTGGTGAAAAGATCGTAGCGGCCGGTGAGGGGAAGCGGGGCGGCGGGGTTGGTGATGTCGGTGTACCAGCCGCGGCCGTCGGCGGAGGGGTCGATGGTGATGGTTCCGGCGGAAGGCCGCCCGCCGGCGAAGGCGGTGACAGTCGATTCGGCAAGTTCACCCGCGGAGAGATTCTGCAGGGTCACATCCAGCGTGAGAGGGGCGGTGGCGAGATGCAGGGCGGCGGTCCACCAGGCGAGGGCGGCGTTGGCGAGGTTGAAGGCGGCGATGGGCAGCGGGGTCGCGGGGGATGCCGGTGCAGCGGGGGCGGGTGTTTGCGCGGGCGCGGTGGGGGAAACGCCGGGATCGTTGAGCGTGGCCGGGGCGTTGGGCGCATCGACGTGGAGGGAGGAGGCGGGGAGGGGGTTGTAGGCACCGGGGTTGGGGAGGATGGGCGTCTTGGAGAGGGCTCGCGGCATGGGGATGCCGATGATTTGGCCGCCTCGGGCGACTTCGGCGGCAGTGATGGTGCCGTTCTGGATGGCCTCGTCGATCTTGGCATCGCCGTAGAGTTGCCGCATGTCGGCGAGCGACTGGAAGTAGGGGACGTCGACCTTCACGTGGGCGATGTCGATGTTGATGCCGCGGGCGGCGGCGTAGTCGCGGATGGAGCCCAGGACGGTGTCGACGGCACCGCCGGCGAAGCCGGGGATCTCGCCGGGTTCGAGGAGGGTGGGGCCAAAGTGGCCGGAGATGGTGTCGATGCCGACGAGCTTGCCGTTGACGATGGTGACTTCACCAGCGGACGCGACCTTGTCGAAGCCGAAGCTGGAGTGTTTGAAGGTTTCGTTGACGCCGGGGAGGGGCACCTCGCGATGGGCGGCGTAGAGGTTGCTGTGTTCGTCGACGACGTAGATGAATTGCGCGGTGACGGCACCGCTGGACGATTCGGTCTGGGCTTCGCCGTTGATGAGATCGCCGGCGTCATGGGGGGGCTTGCCGCCCTTGCCGGCCCAGCGGTAGAGGCCGTCATCGCCGAGGACGGCGCGTTGGCCTTCGAGGTCGGCGCCGGTGAGCCGCTCGTAGGCGCTGCCGAGGGCCTGATCCTGGCTGAGCTTGCTGTTGTAGGTGTCCTTGGCGATGTCCTTGAGGGCCCCGCCGGTGAAGGGTTTGTGGTACTGGCCGGGCTTAAAGCCGGCGGGGATGGGCTCGGGGGCGGCGGCGGCGGCCGCGGGGGCCGACGGGTTGGCGGCGGCCTTGGTGGGATCGACGGCGGCGGGGGAGGATTGATCGATGGCGGCGACGGCTTTTTGCTCGGCCTTGAACTGGTCGACGAGGCTTTGGGAGGGGCTGGAGGCGTCGCCGGCGGGGGTGCGGACGGAGGCCTTGGGGGCGGTGCTGGGGTTCTCGACGGCGGCGACCCTGGAGCTGCGGACGTCGAAGTCGAGCGGGCTGATCTCGCCGGGTTCGGAGAGCAGGGTGCGGGCGATCAGGGCTCCCGCGGCGACGGCACCTGCGACAAAGGCGGCCGCGGCGCCGGCGACGACGACGAGGGAGCTGGCCTGCGCCTGCGAGGAGGTCTGCGCGGCGCCGGGGGCACCCTGCGCGGGGGCGGGCAGTTCCTCGGCCGGGGGAGCCGCGGCGTTGCCGGTGGGGCTGGCGAATTCCTGTCCCTCCCCGATGCCGAAGAAGCCATCCTCGAAGGAGAGGTCCCAGAGTTCCAGAGGCTCGACGGCGATACTGTTCGGCGCGGTGTGGGCCTCGACGGCCTGTTCAGCGAGGGAGGCGGGGCGCGACTCCTGCCGCGCCGGCGCGGATTCCTCGACCGCTTTCTGCGGGGGTTCGTTGACCTCCTCGGCGGGGGAGTTGCTGCGTGTGGGCTCGGAGGGGGGTTCGACCGCGGCGGGCGGGTGGCCGCTCTGAATTTCGCTGGCCGCGAGGGCCTCCGCGCGGGCGGCAACCTCGGGGGGCGGG
>CALCHA010000464.1 GCA_937901265.1 uncultured Phycisphaerales bacterium | reverse complement strand
GGCGGAGGTGTCATCCTGATTGCCTGTTTTCTTCACCAGCCGCAGCCCCAGCGTGTGGGTGTAAAAGTGGTGGTTCTCCTGCACATTCGCGGTGACGGCCGTGAGGTGGTGGAAGGCGGTGAGGCTCAGCGGTGCGGAGGTGGTGGTCATGGTCTCTCGATTCGCGGGTGAAGGTTGTCGGCAGATTTTTACACGATTGCAAGAATCAAAGCACCCTCACCCGCCAGGGATACTTGTTGCAACGAATAATTATAGCAGGTCGGTCAAGGGGGGCAGCGCGGAAACCCGCAGTTCCCCCCGAAGCGCCCCTGCGTTGGCGGCAACGATGCAACCGAGGGACTGATCGTGGGTGTGGCTCCTGAGGACGGGCATTGGAGAGGCGGCCATGGATATGGACAGGCAGAGCATCCGGCGGGGACGCGGCGGGGAGTGGCGCTGGTGGGGGCTGGCGCTGATCGCTTTTGTGCTGGCGATGCTGACCGTGCAGGGAAGCGTGGGGGCGCTGACGATGCGCGGGACGTTCGGGCGGCAGGTGGCGGCGGGGGTGGTGTTCCTGACGGGGATGCTGGCGCTGGCGTTCGGATGGGCGGCGTCGCGGATGGGCCGGCGGGTGCGTGTGGCCGAGCCGCCGACGGTGGAGAACTGGTGGTGGACGGCACCCTTCGTCGTGCTCTTGTGCGCGGGGCTGATCTGGTGGAAAGCGCTGGAAGTCTGGCAGCGTGCGGTGGTGGATGGGGGCATCTGCGGGATCGCGCTTTTGAACTGGTGGATGAACCGGCGGCGGCGCGGGGCGCTGCGCAGCTTGTGGGTGGTGGGGCAGGGGGTGGGGACGCTGCTGGTGTTCCACTGGCTGCCGCGCGAAGTGCACTTCCTGGAGGCATGGCTGGTGGTGGGTTGGGCGGTGGCGGCGGGGAGTATGTACGCGCTTTATGGCTGGGACGAGACCGACAAGTGGGCGGCGCGGGGATTGTGCCTGGGCTGCGGCTACGACGTGCGCGGCCAGCGGGAGCGCTGCCCGGAATGCGGCCGGGCGGTGGAGGAGAAGGTGGCCTGCGCGGGGTGCGGGGCGGAAATCTACGCCGTGGTGCTGCGCTGCCCGGAATGCGGCGTGGAACGTCACTTCGCGGGCGCGGGGTCATAGGTCGGCAGGGCCTTGCCCCTGGCGTTGAGGGCGTCGTTGATCGGTGCCAGATGCAGGCCCTTGAGACCTTCGATGAAGGCTTCGCAGTTGAGGATGGCGCCGGCGGTCGTGGTGTGGAGGTGGTGATCCTGGAAGAGCTTGTCGGCGGCGGTCTGGCCCATTTTGTCGTAGGCGTCGGCGATGATGGTGGAGTGGTCGACGAGGGGGACCTTTTCCTGGGCGGCGACCTGGCGGGTCCAGTCGGACATGCCGCCCTTGCCGGGGGCGATTTCCTTGAGTCGTTCGACTTTGCCGTCGGTCCAGACGTCGCGGATGGTGAGGGTGGCGGGGATGGGGGTGGCTTTTTTGGCTTTAACGTCGTTGATCATTTTGCGGACATACCAGCCGTGGGTGTGCATGACCGTGGGCGGCCCGCCGCCGCGGCCGGCCCGTTCCTGGACCTCCTCGCCGGCGCCAGCGAGGGGGCCGGAGTTCTGGCCGAACTGGATGACGACGTAGTCGCCGGGTTTGACGGCGGCGAGGAGCTGGTCCCAGGAGGAGGGCCCGCCGCCGCGGCCGGGGGCGAGGTAGGAATTGAGGGTTGCGCCGCCGATGGCGTAATTGGCGAGGTTGATCTTGGAGGTGTCGAAGTAGTCGACGAGGAGGGCGGCCCAGCCGCGGATGGGGTTGTTGTCGCGTGCGGTGCGGGCGCCGGTGGCGGCGGTGGAGTCGCCGGCGATGAAGAGGGTGGGGAGGTTGGGGTTGAGGCCGGTGAGAGCCCCGTTGGTGTAGGGCTGACTGTCGCGCGGGTGAGGTTGAGTGGCGGGCTGGGGAGCGGCTGGGGGAACCGCCTGCTGGGCCCAGAGGGACGCGGCGAGTACGCCGATAGCCGCCGCCGCAAGGGGTGCTGATTTGCTACGCATGGGGAGTCCTTTCGAAAAACCGCTGTGACGGCGAGGCGGGGCGATGACGTTTTGTGACAGCGGAAGGGTTCCGCCGAGGAGTTCGAGGCGTGGGACGCGGCTACGTTAATCAGGGATATTGGCTTCAACGAGTTGGGCGAGGAGAGTGAGGGATTGTTGCCAGCCGAGGTAGCAGGCTTCGGGGGGGATCGCGTCGGGGATGCCTTCCTGGACGATGGTGAGATCGGTGCCGACGGACACTTTCTTGAGGGTGATGGTCACGTGCATTTCACCGGGGAGGTTGGGGTCGTCGAAGGTGTCGGAGTAGCGGATGCGGGAGTGGGGGGTGAGTTCGGTGAAGGTGCCGCCGAAGGTATGGGTGTGGCCGGTGGAGAAGTTGGTGAAGGACATTTTGTAGGAGCCGCCGACGGTGGGGTCGGAGTGGTGGACCTTGGCGGTGAAGCCGTGGGGAGGCAGCCATTTGCATTTGGCATCGGGGTCGAGGAAGGCGCGATAGAGGCGTTCCGGGGGGCAGCGGAGGACGCGGTGGAAATGGATGGAGTTGGGCATGGTGGAGCTCCCTTGGAAAATGAGGCGGGGGCATTGTAGCGTTCGATCGACAGGGTGACGACAGGATGACGAGGCAGGACGCGGACTAAGAACCCGAGGATCCACGGTGACCATGGAGGCGTTGGCCGCGCGCCCAGACGTGGGGGCGCGAAGACCGCGGGGCGATACAATGGGACAATGTCAAAGCGTGGGCGAGCGAAGTTGCGGGGGCTGGTGCCGCATCCGCGGTACGGGGCAGGGGTGCGCGATGCGGGGGATGTGGAAGGGGCGAAACTGGCGCAGCAGTATTATGCGGGATGGGCGCGGTCGGGGGAGGCGATGTTCTGGGAGTCGGCGATTCGCGCGGACCTGGGAAAGCAGAAATATTTTGTGATGCCGTCGCTGTGGTATGTGGACACGCTGAAGCGGTGCCGGGATTGCGGGAGGGGGTTTTTGTTTTTCGCGGAGGAACAGCGGTACTGGTATGAAGAGTTGGGCTTCAATGTCAATGCCGATTGCGTGCGCTGCCCGGAGTGCAGGAAGACCGAACGTACACTGCGGCGGCGGTTCGACCGTTATTCGCGGCTTGTGGGAAAGAAGGAACTGCCGGATGCGGAGCTCGGGGAGCTGGTGGCGGATGCGTGCTTTTTGTGGGAAGAGGGAATTTTGCAGGATGCCGGAAAACTGCGGCGGTTGAAGAATCTGGCACGGCGGCGACTGGCGGGGGAAAAGGTGACGGCGAAGATTGTGCGGATTTGCGAGGGACTGGACGTTGGAAAGAATGAGCGATCGGGGGATTTGAGCGGTTGATCGGCGGCGCGGGGGAGGACCTTTGGAGAACGCTGCGTATGGCAAAGCGAATGGGACTGTGGCTGGCGGGGGCGGCGGTCGGAGTCGGGATGATCGTCGCGGCGTGGGGCCAGAGCGCGCCTGCGACGAAGCCGGCGTTTCCGCAGGGGGTGGTGTCCGCGACAGGGATCACGCATACGCTGCTGCTGCACGCGCCGATTGAAGGGAAGGTGTATAAAGTTTCCGGGAGCGGCGAAATTGCAGGGATGTATGATATCGGCAGGAAGGGGGAGGATAGCTGGCTGCTGCCCGATGGCCGGGTGCTGGGGAGTTATAGCGGCGGCGTGCGGGAGATTGACACGGCGACGGGCAAGGTGACGTGGGAGTACAGAGCGGCGGCTGCGCCGGGGGGCGGCGCGGGGGTCGAGGTGCATTCGTGTGAGCCTGTGGATGGGTGGGGGGATGGCGATAAGGGCAGCGTGCTGATTTGCGAATGCGGGTCGAAGCGGTTGTTTGAGATCAAGCGGGACATGAGCGTGGCGTGGGAGATCAAGCTGGAATCGGCGCAGCCGGCGCACAAGCAGTTTCGCCTGGCGCGCAAGACGGATGCGGGGACGTATCTGGTGGCGTATGGGTCGGATGGGGTGGTGCGGGAATTGGACAAGGAGGGCAAGGTGCTCAAGACGTTCACACCGCCGCCGCGGCCCAATGGCGGCGTGAATGGGGCGTGGCGGCTGGCGGATGGGCACACGCTGGTGACCGGCGGTTATGGGGCCGAGGTGTATGAGTTCGACGGCGCGGGCAAAATTGTGTGGACGCTTGGCAAAGCGGATCTGCCGAAGGATTATGTGCTGCATTATCTGGGGACGGCGCAGCGGCTGGCAAACGGGGACACGGTGCTGAGCAATTTTCAGGGGGAGCCGGCGGTGTTTGAGGTGGACAAGGAGAAGCGGGTGGTGTGGCAATATCAGAACGGGAAGATCGGGCCGGTGTCGGCGGCGCGGGTGGTGGAAGGGAAGTAGCGGTGGCGGCGGCGTAGCCGCGGCGGGTTGCAGGCTCATGGCAGAGGATCTGGGATGTTTCTATCGCGTCGGGAAATGTTGGGTGCGTCACTGGCCGCCGCGACGGCGTCGCTGGCGGCGCGTTTTTCG
>CALCHA010000463.1 GCA_937901265.1 uncultured Phycisphaerales bacterium | reverse complement strand
GTCGCGGCGCATGAGCCGGCGGGGCCAGTCCCACCCGCCTCCACCGGCGTGGGCGGTTTTCAGGGCCATGAACAGGGCGTAATCGTCAAGCCAGTGGCCTTCGCGGGCGGCGAATTCGCCAAAGTCGGAGCGGAGGTGTCTGGCGGCTCCGGCGGCGAAGTGCTGGGAGGCGGCCTCGACCATTCGAGCTTTTTGCAGGTTGACGCGTGGGAAGTCGACGCGCGGGCCCAGGGGGGAACGGGGCGGGAGCTCAGCGCGTTCGAGCAGGCCGTCGGCGAAGAGATCTTCGGGGCTCAGGAGCGTTTCGTTGCCGGCGAAGGCGGAGTAGGACTGGTAGGGGGAGTCACCGGCGGCGGGCGGCCCGAGGGGGAGCATCTGCCACCAGCGTTGCTTGGCGGAGGCGAGCAGATCGACCCACGTGCGCGCGACGGGGCCGAAGTCTCCGACGCCGAAGGGGGCGGGAAGGCTCGTGACGTGGAGGAGCAGGCCGCTGGCGCGGGCGAAGAGGGAGGGGGGTTGGGGGCGAATTTTCATAGGCCGTCTCCATCAGCAAAGGGTTCCGGGGAACAGCTCGAGGCGTTTCGCGCAGGGGCGCGGGGCAACGGATTTTACCGGAGAGGGAGGAAAAGCGGAGGCGGTGGGGCGTGGCGAAGCAGCGATTTATGCGCGGGGCGGTTTTTTGGGGGGAGGGACGAATGCCGCACGCGCAGGGATTGATGGCTCGACTGGCGCGGCCTTTGCGTTGTATTCTGTCGAGTCTGACGAACTTCACCGGAGACACTATGCGCATTTGGCCAGGCAAACCCTATCCACTGGGGGCGACGTGGGACGGCGCCGGGGTCAATTTTGCCATTTACTCGGAGAATGCGACCAAGGTGGAGCTGTGCCTCTTTCAGGGGGTCGAGGAGCGCGCCGAGCAGCACCGGATTGTCATGACGGAGCGGACGGACATGGTGTGGCATGTCTATCTGCCGGACGTTGAGCCGGGGCAATTGTATGGGTACCGGGTGGATGGGCCTTACGATCCGGCGGCGGGGCATCGGTTCAATCCGGCGAAGGTGCTGCTGGATCCCTACGCCAAGGCGATCGGGCGGGATCTGGTGTGGGATGATTCGCTTTTCGGATATCACCCCTCGCAGGCCGACGCGCCCGACACGCGCGACAGCGCCGCCTATGCCCCGCTGGGGGCGGTGCTGGATCCGGCGTTCACCTGGGGGGACGATCGACCGCCACGGACGCCCTGGCACAAGACGCTGATTTACGAGCTGCACGTCAAGGGCTTTTCCAAGCGGAATCCGGCGGTGGAACCCCCCCACCAGGGGACCTAGGCGGGGCTGGCGGCGGAGGCCTCCATCAAGCATCTGAAGAGCCTGGGGGTGACGGCGGTGGAGCTGATGCCGGTGCATCATTATGTATCGGAGCGGCGGCTGGTGGATGTGGGGCTGAAGAATTACTGGGGGTACAACACGCTGGGGTATTTTGCGCCGCACACGGGCTATGCGACGGACCAGAGCCCGGCAAGGAGCGTGCGGGAGTTCAAGCGGATGGTGCGGACGCTGCATGCGTCGGGGATCGAGGTGATCCTTGATGTGGTGTACAACCACACGGCGGAAAGCAACGAGCAGGGACCCACGATTGCCTTTCGCGGCATCGACAACGCGAATTACTATCGGCTGGGCGCGGACAAACGGTTCTACACGGATTTCACGGGGTGCGGGAACTCCCTGAACATGGTGCAGCCGCGGGCGTTGCAGCTGATCATGGACTCGCTGCGCTACTGGGTCCATGACATGCACGTGGATGGGTTCCGCTTCGATCTGGCATCGACGCTGGCGCGGGAGCTGCATGATGTGGACCGGCTGGGGGCGTTTTTCGACATTATTCATCAGGATCCGGTGCTCTCGCAGGTCAAGCTGATCGCCGAGCCATGGGATGTGGGGCCCGGGGGGTATCAGGTGGGGAATTTTCCGGTGTTGTGGTCGGAGTGGAACGGGCAGTACCGGGACGACGTGCGGCGGTTCTGGAAAGGGGATGGGGAGCGGGCGTCGGAGCTGGTCACGCGGCTGACGGGGTCGAGCGATCTGTATGACCGCGACGGACGCAAGCCGCACGCCTCCATCAATTACATCACGGCGCACGACGGGTTTACGCTGGAGGACCTGGTGTGCTACGACAACAAGCACAACGAGGCCAACCAGGAGGGGAATCGGGATGGGGCGAACGACAATTTTTCGTGGAACTGCGGCGTGGAGGGGCCGACACAGGATGAACATATTGTGGAGCTGCGCGAGCGGCAGAAGCGGAACCTGGTGGCGACGCTGCTGATTTCGCAGGGCGTGGCGATGCTCACTGGCGGAGATGAGCTGAGCCACACCCTGATGGGCAACAACAACGCCTATTGTCACGATTCGGAATTGACGTGGCTGAACTGGGATCTCGATGAGCGGCAGGAAGCGTTTCTGGAATTTGTCCGGACCTGCTCGCGGATATGGCGGGAGCAACCAGTGCTGCAGCGGCGGCGATTTTTCCTGGGGCGGCCGATTCGCGGCTCTGCGGTGAAGGACATCACGTTCTTCGAGCCCTCGGGCAGGGAGATGTCGGATCAGGAATGGAACCGCGCCGGGACGCAGTGTCTGGGGCTGCGGCTGGCGGGGGATTTGATGGAGGAGGTGGACGAGCGCGGAGAGCCCTGCAGGGGCGATACGCTTTTGCTGCTGTTGAATGGGAATTGGCGGGAGCAGGCGTTCGTGCTGCCGACACCGCGTGGGAATCGGGTGTGGGAGCGGCTGATTGACACCGCCTATCCGACGCGGCGGCACACGGCGCACCTGGGGGCGGAGGCCTATCCGTTGTACGGGCGGTCGCTCGCAATTTTGCGGAATGCGAACCCGGCGAAGGTGGCGAGCGGATACTCGAAGCTGCAGGTGGAGGCATTGCGCAAGGAGGCCACGCCCGTGATGATGCCGCCGCTGGCGACGTGACGCGCGGCACCGGCGGGACGCTGTTCAACTTCGGGTTCAGCACGATGAAATAACGGTGCGTCAACGCCGGGTGGTTGGAATTTTTAGGGGCAATTCATGCGGGTACCTTCATGGCCGGGGGCGACCTATCGGGTCCAGTTTCATGCGGGCTTTGGTTTTCGGGCTGCGGCCGCGATCACGCCCTATTTGCACGCGCTGGGAGTGACGCATGTGTACGCGTCCCCCTATCTGATGGCGGCGGCGGGGAGCACGCATGGCTATGACGTGGTGGATCATTCGCGGCTGAACCCGGAGCTGGGGAGCGTGGAGGATTTTGAGGGGTGGCTGGCGGGCCTGCGGAAGGCGGGGATGTCGCACATTCTGGACACCGTGCCGAACCATGCGGGGGTGGCGACGAACGCCAATCCCTGGTGGAACGACGTGCTGGAGCATGGGCCCGCGGGGAAGTATGGCGACTTTTTTGATATTTCGTGGCGCGGGTCCCCGCGGCCGCAGATGCATGACCGGGTGCTCTTGCCCGTGCTCGGGGCACCCTATGGGCAGGTGCTCGAGGCAGGGGAGCTTCAACTGCGTTATGCGGCGGAAAGAGGGCGGCTGTGGCTGCATTATTATGAACGGGCGTTTCCGCTGGATCCGCGGTCTTATGGGCGCGTGCTGACGCTGGCGGCGGAGCAGCTGGCGGAGGGAGAGGCGGCGGCGGCGTTGCGGATGCTGATCGCGGCGGCGGCGGAATTGCCGGGACGGGGGGAGTGCGAGGGTGATGCCGCAGCGCGGCGGCGCGCGGGGGCGACGCGGCTGTACGAGGACCTAGCCCATTGGACGGCCCGGGCGGCGGGCAACGCGGCAGCGCTGCAAGCGGCGTTGGTGGCGCTACAGGGAAAAGTGGGGGAGGCGCGATCCTTCGATGCCCTCGATGCGCTGCTGCAGGAGCAGTGCTACCGGCTTGCCTACTGGCGGATTGCATCCGACGAGATCAACTATCGGCGCTTCTTCGACATCAACGATCTGGCGGCGGTGCGGATGGAACTGGAGCCGGTGTTTGATGCGGTGCACGCCTTGCCTCTGGAATTGATCGAACGCGGAGACCTGACGGGTCTGCGGATCGACCATCCGGACGGACTGCTGGAGCCCGAGGCCTACTTGCGGCGACTGCAGGCGGCGGCGCGGCAAGTGCGCCCGGGAGCCGACGAGGCGGAGTCGCTCTATGTGACCGTGGAGAAAATCCTCGCACCGGAGGAGTCGCTGCGCCCGGCCTGGCCGGTGGCGGGGACCAGCGGGTATGACTTTCTCAACAAGGTGAGCGGGCTGTTCGTGGATCCGGATGGGGAGGCGGCGCTGACGCGCATTTACGGAGCGTGGATTGGGGAGAGGATCAACTTTCACGATTTGGCCTACGCAAAGAAGCGCGATGTGGTCGAAGGAGCGCTGGCCAGCGAGCTGACGATGCTGACCCATCGGCTGGATCTGCTGGCGCAGCGTTTCCGCGGCTCGCGCGATTTCACGCTGCGAACGCTGCGGCAGGTGCTGGCGGAGACCGTTGCCTGCTTTCCGATCTACCGGACCTACATCACGGGCGCGCCGGTGGAGCAAGTCGATCGCGCGGTGATTCTGGAGGCGTTGCACGAGGCTCGCCGCCGCAATGCAAAGATGGATGGGGCGGTGTTCGACTATTTGCAGCGAACGTTGCTGCTGGAATTTCCCGAGACCGCGACGAAGGAGGACCGCGCGGCGCAGGAGTTGTTCGTGGCCCGGTTTCAGCAGCTCACGGCACCGGTGATGGCCAAGGGGGTCGAGGACACGGCCTTTTATCTGTACCACCGGCTGGTCTCGCTCAACGAGGTGGGAGGCGAGCCGACCCATTTTGGGGTCTCGGCGGACGCGCTCCATGCTTATCTCGCGGATCGGGCGCAGCGGTGGCCCTTCGCGATGTCGGCTCTCTCGACGCATGACACCAAGCGCTCGGAGGATGTGCGTGCGCGGCTCCATGTGTTGTCGGAAATTCCTGAGGCGTGGGAGGCGTTTCTGGAGGAAGTGCGGCCGCTGGTGCAGGCGACCGGCGTGCAGGCCAATGACAGTTACCTGCTGTTGCAGACGTTGCTGGGGGTGTGGCCGCGGGAGGGGCTGGCGGAGGGGAATCGCGAAGATTTTGTGAAGCGGGTGCAGGCGTACATGGAGAAGGCGTTGCGCGAGGGCAAGGTGCGATCCTCGTGGACGGATCCGCAAGGGGCGTATGAGGGGGTGGTCGCCGCGGCGGTGGCGGGGCTGGTGGACGATGTGGGGTTTCTGCGGGCGTTTCTGCCGCTGGAAAAACGGGTGGCGGCGGCGGGGCGGGTGAATTCGCTGGCGCAAACAGCGCTGCGGCTCTTT
>CALCHA010000462.1 GCA_937901265.1 uncultured Phycisphaerales bacterium | reverse complement strand
AGGAAGAAATTATCTCGCCTCCCCGAGGAAAGGGAGCGCCTCCCCCAGTGTTGCAATTCGTAACCAGCAGCCTTAACAGCAGGCAATGACCGGTTTTCCCCGATATCCTTAGCACATGGCGCCGCTGCAGGTCATTATTCTCCTCCTGCTCGTGCGCGTTCCCGGTCTGGTGAACGCGCCGGGGGAGGTCACGTTCCAGCCGCCTCTGGGTGCGGCCTGGATTGTCACCTCCTTTCTCCTCTCCCATCTGCTGCTCGTCGCCGCGGTCAGCTTTCGTGGCCGCGCCGCCATGCGGCTGATGCACCAGCCCTCCAGCTCCGCCGTCCTCATCATGGCCACCATGGACCGGCTCCTTTCGGGTGCCCGCTGGGCCTCGATCGGGATCACCGCCACCCACATCTATCTCCTGGGCATCCCCGCCATTCTCCACACCGCGCTGGAACAGACGCGCATCCTTCGGCATGTGCCACTGCTCTCGGAAGGCCTCATGCTGGCCCCGGCGCTGCTCAGCTGGATCGCTTTCTGGGCCAGCTATTACGGCGTCGAGGCGGCGCAACGCCACCGCTCCCTCCCCTACCGCCTCGGCCAGGGCCTGCCGGCGCACGAAATGCCGCCACTGGGTCGCTATCTCTCGATGCAGATTCGGCACAACTACTACCTGATGCTCCCCCTCGCGGCCGCGGAGATTCTGGAGGAGGGGGGGAAGCTGCTGCTGCCGACCTGGCCGTGGGCGGGATGGGTGGTGGGACCGCTTTCACTCGCAGCGTTGTTTTTCCTGGTGCCCTGGCTGATCACGCGGGTCTGGCTCACGACGCCCCTGCGCGGCCCGCTGCGCACCCGGCTCGATGCGATGGCCCGCCAGCACCACCTGCGCTTCCGCAACATCCTTTTGTGGAAAACGCACAACGCGGTGACCAACGCCGCAATTCTCGGATTTCTCCCCTTTTCACGCTATTTTTTGATGACCGATGCGCTCCTTGAAACCCTCACGGATCGACAGATCGAAGCGGTCTTCGCCCATGAAATCGGCCATGGCGTCCACCGCCATATCTGGTGGTACCTCATCTCCATGGTGGCGACCCTGGTGGCGGCAACGGGCATGCTGGGGCTGGCGAGCTCCCTGCTGGCGGCACGCTTTCCCTGGGTTGCCGCGGATGGGCCTCAGGCGATTCTGGCACTCGGGATCGCCGGGGGGTTTCTGCTGTTTCTCTTTCCCAAAATTGCCCATCGCTTCGAGCATCAGGCGGACTGGTTTGCCGCGCGGCACATGGCGGCCGAGATGGCCGCCCATCCGGGCAGCGAAGCGATGGCCGCCGCGGCGCTCGCGATCAATGTTCCGCCCGACGGCGCCGAAGACGTCGTCCCCTTCTTCCCGCCCGAAACGGTGACGCTGGAGCAGTACATCGCCGGGAACTATCCCCACAGCAACCAGTGGGCGGCCGCGCAACGGGCGGAAGCGGCAGCGCAAGCGAGCGTGGGAGCAGAGCCGAACGAACCCGCGGCAGAAAAACGCCGGGCGGTGCAGGTCGCGAAACCCGAACCCGCGGCCGTCGTCAACAGTGGGCCGGCAGTGCTGGGGGCGGAAGTCTTCGTGTCGGCGTTGGACACGATCATCGAGGTGGCGCACAAGTCGCGCAACAAAGCGGGCTGGATGCACCCGAGCGTGAATGGGCGCATCGCGCTGCTGCGCGATCTGGCGGTGAATCGCCCCGCGGTGATTCGCTTCGACCGCGACCAGCTGTTCACGCGGCTGGCGATCGCGGCGGTGCTGATGCTGGGGATCGCCCTGCAGGCGGTCGCTGCCTGTCTACCCGACCCGAAGATGTCGCACGCGGCGGCAGAGCACTCTCGGCCGACGCAGCGCGCCAGCGAATAATCCACAGCTATCGACGGGGCGACAGGATCGCGGGGAGGGCGTTTATACGATTGTTTGTATGAGCGAGGGAAGCAGCGGGCGGCTCACTTGGCGCGGGTGCTGCGGGTCATGGCCGCCTGCAGATCCGACCAGACCTTCGCGCGATTCTCCGGCGTGTAGGCACGCAGCAGAAAGCTCGGATGGTAGGTCGGCATCACCGGAATGCCGCGGTAGTTCAGCCAGGTTCCCCGAATCTTCATCACCCCCTCGGTCGTCCCCGTCAGCCATTTGATGGCCGGTGCCCCCAGCGTCACGATGACCGCCGGCCGGATGATCTCGATCTGCTGATGCAGGATCGGCAACCCGCGAGCCGCCTCTTCGGGCGTCGGCGGGCGATCCTTCAGCCGCCCGCTGGTGGCGTCAAAATCCGCGCAGCGCAGCTTCACGACGTTGGCAATGTACACTTCTCCCTGACCCTGCGGCAGCAGTTCGCGGTTGAACCCCATCGCCGCAATCATCTTGTCGAGGAGCTGCCCCGAACGCCCCACGAAGGGCCGCCCGGTCTTGTCTTCCTCGACGCCGGGCCCTTCGCCGATGAACAGCAGCCGGGCATCGGGATCGCCTTCGCCAAAGACCACATGGGTGGAAATTTCGTCAAGCAGGGGGCGGCAATCCATCTCCGCGCGGCGCCGCAACGCGTCCAGCCGCTGCTGCTTCTCCGCGCGGGTCAGCGGCGGCAACGCGGCGATGTCGCCCGCGGGGATCGGCGGCAGATCAACGGGGGTTTTGCGTCGGGGCACGGATTCCTCATGGAGGGGGGCGGGCGGATGGCGATCGGGCTCCTCGCGGACGGCAAAAACGCGACGATCGGGAGGCGGCGGCGCTGGCCGGGCCGCGGGAAGGACGCTGCGCACAGCCGCCGGCGCGGGGGTCGCCGCCGCGGCCGTCACTGCTGGAAAGGTCAGCGGCACGTCTTCGACGCCGAGAGCTTCGTCGGTCTCCAGCCACTGCGTGATGATGCGACGGACATCGGCCATGGCACCCATCCACGAGGCCCTAAAAACGCCCCGGCCGGAAAACCGGGGCCACAGGATTGCGCGCCGGGCGAATCAGCCCTGCTTCAGGCGCTTGCGCGGATCCAGCTCGATGGGGCCGAACTGCTGTTCGTAGCGTTGGACCGCCTGCGAGAGCGCCAGAGCGAGCCGCTTGGCCGCGAAGTAATTCATGATCACCCGCGCGTTCACGTCCATGTTCATCACGTCCTGCCGATCGGGCGCCGGCGTGGTGATGGCGAAATCGACGACGAGTTCTTCGGCGTTGGGGCCGCCGAAAAGACGGCAGACGTTGGAATAGACCACGTGGGCCTTGTCCTCGCGGAGTTGCACCTGCATCTGCTGCACGCCGCCCTGGTTGGGGGCGCCGGGTTGACCGACCTGCGGGTTGACTTCAGACATGTCACGTCTCCATTTCGCCAGAATTAAAAATCAAGTGCACCTCCGACCGAGCCGCGGCCAGGGGGCTTCCACGCCAGGGGGCGGTCCGCAAGAGCGCTCTGCGACGCTCGCCGCCCTGTCTTGAGCACAGCCCCGAAGAGAGAAGCAAGATAAGGGATTGTCGAAAAAAAGTCATGCGGACGCGCGGGGCTTGCACGGACCTGCGGCGGGGTGTGGTGGGTGCCCTCTCGGGTTGGGTGGTCGGTGCGTGCGCCGGTCGTCAGGGTCTCTGCCCGCTGCCGCGCAAGCCGAGCACGGAGATATGCCCTCCGAACCCCTGCGCGATCGTCACCGACCGCGCCGCGGGGTTGACCACAATCCCCGTCGGCGTCACGCCATGCTGGTGCGCCAGCGTCGATAGCCCCGCCGCCAGCAACCCCGCCGCCGCCAGGGAATGGCCCAGCCAGAACTTGTGCGAGAACACCGGAACCTCGGAAAACACCGAGCGGATCGCGGCCATCTCATGCAGGTCGTGCGCCGTGCCCGTGGCGTGCGCATGCACAAACGCCGGTGGCCCCAGCAGGGCAGCGCGCTGCAGGACGTGGCGCAGGCTGACGGTTTGTCCATCGATCGCGATCAGCCCGGTGGAGTCGGCGGCAATCTCCACCTGCTCGATCCACGCCAGCGGATCGCCCACCGGCCGCGCTTCGAGCAGCAGCGCCGCAGCCGCTTCGATCAAAAAGAAGCCCGCGCCCGCCGCGCCGAAAGGCACACACGCGCGACGTCCGGCGGCATCGCGCGGGGCCACCACGCCCAGTCGCTCAAACGATCCCGTGAACAGCGGATGCAGCGACGCATCCCCCGCCAGCACCAGCGCGCGATCGATCTCTCCCCGCGCGATCGCACGGCTGGCCCGATGCAGCGCGTGCATCCCCGATGAACAGGCCGCGACCGAGGTGTGCACCGGTGCCGTGAGACCCAGCCGCTCGGCCACCGAAAAGCCCAGGGATCCCGCCCCCAAAGCGACCGACCGCGCCTGCTGCTCGGTCAATGCGTCGCCCCGCGCCAGGCGATCGAGCGCCGCCAGCCACGTCGTCGCCGGGCCCTTGCTGGTCGCGAAAAACAGCGGCGTGTCGCGCGGCGGATCCACCCGTCGCGCCACCGCCAGCGCCAGGCGAGCCGCCCGATCAAGAGACTCGTCCGCATCCAGCCATTCGTCGGCCACGGGGGAATGGTCGGTCAGCCGGCGCCCCTCGCGCAGGGCGCCCCAGGTGTCCGGGCCGAAGGGCGTCAGCAGGGCGAGGCGGGTGATGGCGACGGGGTACTGCACGGAGGAGCCGATCAGGTGAAGAGTATTTTGACTTCAGGTTTGTTGATGGTGATGAGCGTGAAGACGCCGAGGATCGTGCCCAGGGGAAAAATGAGGCAAACGACCAGGCCGGTGACGAAGCACAGCGTGTGGTTTCGGCGTGCCGCGAGGTTGCGTCCCGTGCGATAGCAAAGGTAGGAGAGCACGATGAAGACCGAGGCCAGCGCCCCGCCGAAGCAGCAGGGGATCATCCCCAGCGCACCGACCGCCAGGCCGCCACCGGCATCGCCGCCGGACGCCCCCGCCGCCGCGCCCAGGCCACCGAAAATCAGCCCGAATGCCATGTAAATCCCGCCGATGCACGAGGGCAGCAGCACCAGCACGGCAAAGACGTACCAGCAGGTGGAAAGAATGTTGAGCGCTCCGCCGTCGTCGCCGGAGGAGGGCGACGCATACTGCATCGGCGGGGGAGGCGTGCTGGGAGGAAGGTTCGACATGCGGACTCCTTATTTGCGTTTGAACTGCCGTTCGAGATCTGACAGGGACAGGCGCAACGTCGTGGGCCGGCCGTGAGGACAATTGCTGGAGCGATCCACCTGCTCCTTCCGGGCAAGCAGTGCCGCGATTTCTTCCTGAGACAGGGGATAGCCCGCCTTCACCGCCGCCTTGCAGGAGGCCATGTCGAGCACCTCGTGCAGCAGCTCCTCGGGCGCGAGTTTGCTGCCCCCCCCACCGACATCGAGCAGCCGGTCCAGCAGATCCCGGAGAAATTCCCGCGGATTGACCTTGGACAGCAGCGACGGAAACGAATGCACGGCAATCGAGCCGGCATCAAAATCGGTGATTTCGATCCCCAGCGTCGCCAGCAGCGGCCGCACCGTCTCCAGCGCGGCGGCGTGGCGCGGGGTGATCGGCAGAATTTCCGGCAACAGCAGCCGCTGCCCCTCAAGCGCGCCGCGGGTCGCCCGCGCAAAAAGCTCTTCGTACAAAATCCGCTCGTGCAGCGCATGCTGATCGATGATCACGATCCCCCCGGCGGCATCGCCCGATTCGGCGACGATGAATGTGTTGTGCAGCTGGATGAAGCGGCCTTCCGATTTCAAATGTTGATGTTCAACGAGTGCGGCCGGGGCTTCCGCGCTCTCCGGCTTCTCGCTTGCGCGGGGCTCCCCGAACGTCACCCGGCTCGGATCATCAATCGGCGAGGGGCTTGTCTCGACCCCATACTCCAGCCGCGGCTGCGCCGGCGACGCCTGCCGGAAGAATTCCGCAATCACCTGCCGCGTCTCCGCCGAATCGCGGGACGAGGAGGCATCGCGCGCGCCGGACCAGGGGCCATGGCTTCCGGCACTGCCCTGGCCACCGCCCTGTCCGCCGGCCCCCTCGAAGCGATTTGCCGTGCGGACCTGCGGCGTGAGATCGCTGGAAAGCAGCTTCTCACGCAGCGCCGCCAGCACCGCCCGGTACACGCTGCCCGAGTCGCGGAAGCGCACCTCGGTTTTCTGCGGATGCACGTTGACATCAAACCACGAGGGATCCATCCGCAAAAACAAAATGGCCGCCGGTTGCGCCGCGGGCTCGATCAGGCCGCGGTAGGCCTCCTTGAGGGCATGAAACAACGAGCGGTCGCGGATGAAGCGGCCATTCAAAAACAGGTATTGGAACTTCACATTGGGCCGCGCCAGGGAGGGCTGCCCGGCAAAGCCGCTGATGCCGATCCCCCGTTCCTCAAAACGCAGCGGGATCAGCTGCGCGTGCAGGTCGCCCCCCCCGTCACTCCCGGTCAACGCCTCCGCCACCCGCAGATGCGCATCCTGCGTCGCCCGCAGCTCCAGCACCGTGCGGCTGTTGTGCCCCAGCGTGAAGCCCACCTCCGGGTGGGGCAACGCCGAGCGCAGCACCATCTCGTGAATGTGTGAAAACTCCGTGGCGTCGGTCCGCAGAAACTTCCGCCGCGCCGGCACGCTGTAAAACAGATCCCGTATCTCCAGCGTCGTCCCCGGCGGCGCCGCAGCGGGAACCGCGGGTGCCAGCACGGAGTCCTTCACCTCCAGCACAATCGCATGCTCGGCCGCACGCGTCCGGGTGGTGAGGGTCGCATGCGACACGGACGCAATCGACGCCAGCGCCTCGCCGCGGAACCCCATCGTGGTGATCGCAAACAAATCTTCCGGGGACTGAATTTTCGAGGTCGCATGCTGGGCAAAGGCCAGCGCCGCATCCTCGGCCGGAATCCCCTGCCCATCGTCCGACACCCGGATCAGCGTGCGCCCCCCCTCCTCGATCGTCACGGCGATTCGCCGCGCCCCCGCATCGATCGCGTTTTCCAGCAGTTCCTTCACCACCGACGCCGGCCGCTCCACCACTTCCCCCGCCGCGATTTTGTTGATCAAGGCATCGGGCAACGGACGAATCCGCGGGGGCGGCGGCGTGGCGGTGGAGGGATCGGTGGACATGCCGCCCATGGTAAGTGGGCCGGCGGCGGAGGTAAATGCGAGCCTCACGAAAGCGCAAAGGCCATCACCGCCAGGGCAAAGGTGTTGTTGAGCGCATGGGCCGTCATCGATGCCACGATGCTGTTGCGCTGCTCACGCAACGTCGCCAGCACAAATCCGATGGCCCCCAGACCCGGAATCAGCGTCCAGCCCTGCGGATGGATGGCGGCAAAAAGCAGCGACGAAAGAACCGCGGCCGGCACCCACGAAAAGCGTCCGCGGAGTTGCCCATACAAGAGCCCGCGAAACATCATTTCCTCGAACAGCGGCGCCAGGAGCGACGCCAGCGCAAACAGAGCCGCCAGGGTTCGGGGATCGGACGAAATCACGTTCTGAATCGGGTGCGATGCCACCTTGTGCGCCATGGCCGTCAACAGAAGCGAAACGACGAGCGCAATGGCCACCAGCGGCAGCCCCGCCAGGTAGCCCACGACGCCCGCGCCCATCTCCCGCACCACCCCCCTGCCGGTGTTCAGCGCGGCCATCGTACGAAATTCCCCCCACGACCGCCCGCGCAGCAGCGGCCACACGATCGCCACCGCCGGGGCCAGCGCATAGAGCGCGATCATCAGCCCCCGCGGTGTGTAATCCAGCCGCGCCAGAAGCAGCGGCAACGGGATGAGCAGCAACAAATAGAGGGTGAATGCTTCCAGATAGGGCTGGCGATTGGCCGGCAGCACCACCCGGGGAAACCTGGGCAGCAATCGATCGCGCGTCCGCAGCACGATCAGCACGATCAGCAGCACCAGCCCCACCATCACCGCCCCCAGCGCCGTCACCCCGGCCACCAACATCGCCAGCGTCGTACGAATACCGACTGCCAGCAGCGCAGCCCTTGCGGGATCGCTGTTGGGCAGGTCCTGCGCCAGCGCCAGCCGCGCAAAGTAGCCGTGCCGCGCGATGAACTGCTTCTCGCTCGCCGGCGCAACCTCCGGCGCAGGCTCCGTCGCGGCATCACGCGCCAGCACCAGCGACGCGTCGGGGGCCAGCGCCGGATGATCCTCCGCCAGGCTGCGAATCGCCCCATCCGCCGCCCCAGGCCCCTCGAGAAAACGCTGCACCAGCAGCCCCCGAAACCGATCCGCCGGCGTCTGTGCCGTGCTCAAAAGCTGATCCGCCAGACCGCCCGCCGGCGGATGCCCCATCTGTTCGCTCAGCGCATAGACCCCCACGATGTAGCGCGCCGGCAAAAGCGTCGCGGCCTCCGGCGGCGCAATCCCCCCGGGCGCCGTCGCCGGCTCCAGAAGCGAGGGACGCGATCTGGGCAGCGCCAGGGGCAAAATTGCGCAACACACCAGCACCAGATAGCAGAAGATTTCGCCCGGCCGCAGCGACATCCTTATATGATACGGGCAGATGCCTCCGAAAAAACCTCGCCATGCCGTTGGGCCCCGCCAAAACACTCCTCCGCAACTTGCAACAACTTCCCCAACCCGGTAAAGTAAGCGGCTCGTCTTGGGGCGAGGCTCGCGCTGGCGGTGTTTGTGCACCGCGTGCGTCAGCTTCGTCCGGCGATCCGCTGGCACATTTTTCGGACAGAAGGTAAGCAATGCCGACCATCAATCAGCTCCTCAAGAAGCCGCGCGTCCCCCTCAAGCGCATCAACAAAGTCAAAGACCTCGAAGCGTCGCCCCAGAAACGCGGCGTCTGCACCGTCGTCAAGACCATGACGCCCAAAAAGCCCAACTCGGCGCTGCGTAAGGTCGCCCGCGTGCGGCTCTCCAACGGCAAGGAAGTCACCGCCTACATCCCCGGCATCGACCACAATCTCCAGGAACACTCCATCGTCCTGGTTCGCGGTGGCCGCGTCCGCGACTTGCCCGGCGTTCGTTACCACATCGTCCGTGGCGTCCTCGACTCCTCCGGCGTCGAAGCCCGCCGCCGCAGCCGCTCCAAGTATGGCGCCAAACGTCCCAAATAAGAGCGTCTGACCTCACCGTCTGACTTCTGTCTTCTATCTTCTCCAAAAGTATCCCCGGCCCCTGTGGCCGACGCGGGAGAATTGAAAGGAACATTCCATGGGTGCAAAGTCCTTTACCGCCGCTCCGGAAACCCTCAAGCCCGATCCGGTCTTCGGCAGCCTGCTCCTCAGCAAGTTCACCAACTGCATGATGTACTCAGGCAAGAAGGCCACCGCCCAGCGCGTGGTCTACGGGGCCCTCAAGATCGTCGAACAGCGCGTCAAAGACGCCAAGCCCATCGACGTCTTCGAGGCCGCCCTCAACAACGTCAAGCCCATGATTGAGGTCCGCTCCCGCCGCGTCGGTGGGGCCAACTACCAGGTTCCCATGGCCGTCGGCCGCAAGCGTCAGCAATCCCTCGCCATCCGCTGGGTCATCGAGGCCTCCCGCGCCAAGTCCGGCAAGCCCATGCACGAACGCCTCGCCGATGAACTCATCGCCGCCGCCCGCAAGGAAGGCGCTGCCATGACCACCCGCGAAAACGTCCACAAGATGGCCGACGCCAACAAGGCCTTCGCCCACTTCGCCTGGTAACGCCCACGGGCTCATTCGAAAATCCCCACGAGGCTCCGCAACGCGGGGCCTTTTTTCATTGCTGCTCCTCTCTCCCTCGCCCTCCAAATTCCCCCCGCTCTTCTGGCAGCCGAGCCCTCCGCGGCCTACGATCGATGGTCAATTCTTTGCGCACTTAATCGAGGCTGACGATGGCCAGTGATTCCTCCGCTCAAAACGCCACCGACCGCCCTTACACCAACCGCCTCATCGCCTCCACCAGCCCCTACCTCCTGCAACACGCCCACAACCCCGTCGACTGGTTCCCCTGGGGCGATGAAGCCTTCACCAAGGCCCGGGCGGAAGACAAACCCATCTTCCTCTCCATCGGCTACGCCGCCTGCCACTGGTGCCACGTCATGGAGCGCGAAGTCTTCGAAAAGCCCGCCATCGCCGCGATCATGAACCGGCACTTCGTCAACATCAAGGTCGACCGCGAAGAACGCCCCGACCTCGATGACCTCTACATGCTCGCTACCCAGCTCATGTCCGGCAGCGGCGGCTGGCCCATGAGCGTCTGGCTCACCCCCGACCTCAAACCCTTCTACGCGGGCACCTACTTCCCCCCCGAAGACATGCATGGCCGCCCCGGTTTCGTCCGCCTCGAAAACGCCATCGCCGATTCCTGGACCAACCGCCGCGGCGAACTGCTGCAGCAAGCTGAAAAAGTCGTCAACGCCATCCGCCTCCACGCCGACGAAACCGCCACTCCCGCCCAGACCGACCTCCCAGAGGCGACCGTCAGGGAGCGTGAGGGGGCGGGGGCGGTGCCCGGAGCCTCCCTCAAGCCCTGGCTCACCCGCGCCCTCGAAGATTTCGCCGACCGCTTCGACGAACGCCATGGCGGCCTCGGAACCTCCCCCAAATTCCCCCCCCACCAGGCGCTCGCCCTCTGGATCGAAATCCTCCGCCATCCCGCCGCCGCCGGCCTCGCCCCCGAAGAATCCGCGGCCCTCGAATCGATGCTCACCAAAACCCTCGATGCCATGATGGACGGCGGCATCTACGACCAGGTCGCCGGCGGCTTCGCCCGCTACTCCACCGACGACCGCTGGCTCGTCCCCCACTTCGAAAAAATGCTCTACGACAACGCCCAGCTCGCTCCCGTCTACGCTCTCGCCGCCCTCCACTTCCACCGCCCCGACTACGCCCGCATCGCACGCCAGACCCTCGATTTCTGGCTCCGCGAAATGACCGGCGAGCGCGGCGGCTTCTACTCCAGCCTCGATGCCGACTCCGAAGGGGTCGAGGGAAAATTCTACGTCTGGACCCGCGCCGACCTCCACGCCGCTCTCCCCCTCGATGACGACGCCGCCCTCATCAGCGAACACCTCGGGGTGACCGCCACCGGCAACTGGGACGAGTCCCCTGTCCCCGCGGGCACCATCCTCAGCGTCGCCACCACTGTCGAAGCCCTCGCCGTCGCCCGCAACTGCTCCCCCGACGACCTCCGCAGCCGCATCGATCGCCTCCTCGTCAAAATGCGCGACTGGCGCGCCCAACGCCCCGCCCCCGGCCTCGATGACAAAATCCTCACCAGTTGGAACGGCCTCATGATCTCCGCCCTCGCCACCTGCGGCCGCCTCCTTCGCGAACCCCGCTACCTCGAAGCCGCCCACCGCGCCATGGGATTCCTCCTCACCGAACATATGGACGGCGGGCGCCGCCTGCTGCGCGTCTCCCGCCCCCGCCGCGAGCACGCTCCCCAGCCCGCCGGTCAGCCCGCCGGCGTCGCCCGCGGCAGCGCCCACACCGATGGCTTCCTCGAAGACCACGCCTTCCTTCTCAACGGCCTCATGGATCTCATCGATTCCACCACCCCCACCAGCCTCCCCGGAACCATGGCCCGAAAACGCGCCCTCGAACTCGCCGACGTCATGATCAAACATTTCGAGGATGACGCCCGTGGCGGCTTCTTCTTCACCTCCAAACGCCACGAAACCCTCTTCGCCCGTATGAAAAACGCCGCAGACAATGCCACCCCCTCCGCCAACGCCATCGCCATCCGCGCCCTCCTCCGCCTCGCCCATGAATCGGGCCGCGACAGCTACCGCGACGTCGCCCTCCGCGCCATCCACGCCTTCGCCGCCAACATCGACCGCCGCCCCGATCTCTTCGCCACCATCCTCCACGCCCTCCTCGAAGAAAACGCCGCCAGCGAAATACGCCTCGGCCTCTCCCGCGAACTCGCCCTGACCCCCCGCGCCGCCGCCGCCCTCGGTGTCCCCGGAACCGCCGCCTCCAGCGGCCTCCTCACCCTCACGCTCCTCCCCGTCGCCCCGGCCACCAAAGGCGGGTCCTTTCAGCTCACCGCGGAACTCACCGTCGCCCCCGGCTACCACATCCAGCCCAACAAACCTGCCGACAAAGAAGCGTTCTCCACCGTCGCCCGCATCCGCGGCGACGCCGGCCTCGCCAGTCAAAGCTGGGCCTACCCCGACCCCACTCCCACCGGCGAAGCCCCCGAAGCCGCCACCGGCCACCACGGCACCCTCCGGTTCACCGCCACCTGCACCCTCGGCACCTACGTACCCCCCGGCCGCTACCTCATCCGCGTCACCCACTCGAGCGGCATGCTCGAAGGCAAATATACC
>CALCHA010000461.1 GCA_937901265.1 uncultured Phycisphaerales bacterium | reverse complement strand
CCCCACCACCCCCCCATATTCATCCACCACCACCGCAAGCTGCGTCTTGGTCTGGCGGAAATGCACCAGCAGGCGGTCAAGTTTCTGCTGTTCAGGCACGAAGCGCACCGGTTGGATCATCCGGCGAAGGTCCAGCTTTCGACCTTCACCGCCTGGCGCCAGCGGCACCCGCGCATCCATCTTCCCCGCTTCCAGCAGCAGGGTTTTGGCATACACCAGCCCCAGCACGTTATCGATCACTCCCTCATAGACCGGCATTTTGGCAAGGTGGGTCTCGCGAAAGCGCTTGATCAATTCCCCTTCCGTGCCCTGAATGTCAAAGGCGATCATGTCCACGCGCGGGGTCATCACGTCGCGCACTTTCAGATCCCCGATGCGCACCACTTCCTGCAGCAGCTCATTCTCCGAGACATCGATCACCCCCTGCTGCTCCGACATCTCCAGCAGCTCGCGCAGCTCGTCGGTCGAAAATCCCACCTTCTCCTCCGCGGGATTCACCAGGCTGTGCATCGGCCGCATGAAGGCCACGTCGATCACCCGGTGGATCGGCCCCAGCACCCGCATGAGGGTGGCCACCGGAAGGGCGATGACCGGCGCGATGCGGGTGTTGTTCAAGTTGCCGACGACTTTCGGAAAGACGTCCGACACATAGGTGACCAGCATCGGGGCGACCATGGTCAGCACGCCCAGCACCACGCTGGGCCACCAGCCATGGTTGCCCGACATGGCCTCGGAGACGCGCCCGAGCAACAGCGTCCACATGACAAAGAAGATCACATTGCAGGTCTGGTTGCAGATCAGAATGCTGGTCAGGAGGGCCCGCGGATTGTCGAGGAGGCTGGCCGCCAGAACCTCCAGCCGGTTGGCGGACTTTTTCATGCGGGCGCGATCGTGGCGGGAAAGGGAAAACAGGACCGTCTCGGATCCGGAAAAGACCCCGGAGACCGCCAGCAGTACCAGCAGCACCACCAGAATCAACACGTTCTGCGCCAGGAATGCCATCGGCGATCATTCTATCCCAAGCACCCATCCCGCACACCCGCGCCGAAATCGCCCAAATCGATAGAGAAAATGCACTTTATTTTTTCGCTGGGGGGTTACAATTCCCTCGAGATACAAGGACACCCATTGTGAACCCCTCCAGATTGCGTTTCTTTTTTCTATGCGGACCCTGTTGTGCGGGCCTCCTCCTGGCCGCTTGCACGCCGGTCGCCCCGCCTCCACAGGCCGGCCCCGCCACAGGGGGAGCGGGTCGCAGTTCCCTCGCGTTTCTGGCGATCCTGGCGAGCCCCGACACGCCCGACGCCTCCCGTCAGGCGGCCGACGCTCGCCTGCTGCAGAACTTGCCCAAAACCGACCCTGCGCGGCTGGCGATCCTGGAGCAGCTTCTCTACGCCCCGGGCCACTCCGACGCCATGCGCATCTACGCGATCGACCAACTCGCCGCCGCTGATCCCGCCCGCTGCGCCAACGCGCTGCTGCTCTACCTGCCGCGGATGGAGGGCGACGTCTTGCAGCACGCCTGCAACACCGCCATTGCCCTGGGGGATCCGCGGCTGCTCGACGCGCTGACCCGGTCCCTCGCTCGCGCCGCCAAGCCGCTCGAACGGCCGGAACTGCCGGCGCTTCAGGCGCTCTCCGGAAAACCGCCGATCGACGCGTTGCTCAACATCCTCGCCACGTCGCGCAACACCTCCACGCAGACGGCGGCCCTCACCAGCCTCGAGGCACTTCTTCCCGCCGCGCAACTCCTGCCGCGAATCGCTGCTCTATCCGCAGACGAAAACGCCTTCCTCGGCTCTATCCAGTGGTGGGTCGGCGCCTTCGGCACCCTGCCCGCCGGGGACAACGAATGCCGCTGGGTGGGCATTCTGCATCGGCCCGAGCACGCCGCGCTGATCGAGCGCGCCCTCTCGCGACACAAGCTGCTGGCGGGCGCCGCCGACTACGTCGCTGCCCCGCGGTTCATCGCCGCGCTGGCCTACAGCGACGACGCCGCCGTCGCGCTCTCGCGGGACCAGCTCCTCGCCGATCTGCACGCCCGGATCGACGCCTTGCCGGGGGCATCACGGCCGCACAACCACCGCCCGCCGCCGTATCCCGGCTCCGCCGACGATCTCCCGGACACGCTGGCCGCCAACGAGGCAAAGCTCACGCGCGGGGACCTGCTGACCTTGCGTCTGCTCCTCGACACGCTGCCCGCCGCGCTGCCGACGCTTTACCAGCAGGGGCTCGACGACCTGGCCGACACGACCACCGAGCATGGCGGGCTGCTATCGCTGGCAGACATCCGCAGCCCGCAACTCGCCGCCACGCTCTATCCGCCGGCCTTTGCTGAGAACGATCTGACCTACCCCGCCTCCGAGGCGCTGCTGCGCGACACGCCTCTGGGCCTGGCGCAATACCATTTCCACTTCCAGCAGATCCACAACGAGGCGCGCGCCGGCCCGGGCCCCGACGACCTCGCCTCCATCCGCGCGGCACGCTGCAACGCCCTGCTCATCACCTCCATCAACACCCGCCAGATCAATCTCGACTTCTACACCTCCGACGGTGCCCTGGTTGATCTCGGCACCTGCACGCTCAAATAGTTCTGGTTACCCTTTTTTGGAGTCATCCCATGCCCAGCGATACCTCCAAACGGACCTCCATCACCCGCGCCTGGAACAGCACCATCGCCTACCTCGTCGGTGGGGCCGTGTGCCTCGGCTTGTCCGTGCTGATGTTCATGACCATTGCCTCCGGGCCGGTGACCATCGGCATCGCGCTGATCCCCGGGATCGTGGGCGTGCTGCTTTTCGTCAGCGCGGCGGGATCGGGGATTGCGGAGTGTCCCGGCTGCGGCAAACAGCTCACCGGCCTGGGCACCTCGTCCAACGATGGCGTGCTGTGCCCCCATTGCCACCTCTACTTCGAGGGCAAAGACAAGCAACTCTGGGCGACCGATCCTGAGCGAATCGCCGACGCCCCCACCTTCTCCGCCCCCTTGCCCGAACGCTTCCAGTTTCCTGAAGCCTGCTGCGTCTGTGGCCAGGCCGCGACGCAGAAGATTCCCGTGAAGTATTCCACCATGAACGCCTCCTCCGCCGTCACCAACCCCGTCGCCGGCGTCACCAGCACGACCACCATCACCGTCGAAGTCCCTCACTGCGCGGCGCACAAGGATGGTGCCTCGCTCACCGGGTCGGCCAAGAACACGCGCATCCGCTTTCGCTCCTACCCCTACATGCGCGCCTACTGCCAAGCCAACCAACTCACCCCCGCCTGAACCTCCGCCCCCCATCACCGCCCACCCTGTCGCCCAATCCGAGCCGCGACGGTTACGGAGCGCTCTTGCGCCGCAGAGGCACGAACCTCGGTCGCGCTGGATCTCTCGAAGAAAGATCGGCGGACACACCCGCCAGAACTTCCGCAGCTCTGCCCGGTCCTGAGGAAGGCGTATGTCTTCCAGAAACGCGACGTAGCTTGCTTCAAACATCTCGCCGCGCTTACCGGCCAGCTCCACAAGGTCGTAGAGTTGCAGGAGCTCGCCGACCGACGACCAATCTCCGACCGCCATGGCCTCATGGACAAGTTGGAGCAGGACGCCCCACAAGCCGTAGGCGCGGAGAGGCCTCTCCGCAGTGCTGACGAGCCCTTGGCGTTTGCCCACGCGATCCCGGGCAAACCCCACCTGCTCGAGTACCGCTTCAAATTCGTCACATGTCCGGATGCGCTTCGACAACGGTCTTCCACCGAATAACGTAATGCCGTTCTGTGCCCGCCACCGCAACGCGCGCGACAAGCGCCACTTCGATCGCGTCCCCCTTCTTGATCGTCGCCTCCACCGCCCCGACCTTCGACACCTTGAGCCAAAACCCTTTCGATGCCCGAGGCTCGCCCGCCAGATACGCTTCGAGATCGCGTGCGTTCTTGAACGCGAGGATCGGTTCGACTTTTCTGTTGGTTTTAGACATAACGACCGCCACGTTGGCGAGCTGACATGACGGACGATGATCTGTGGCCGGCACCG
>CALCHA010000460.1 GCA_937901265.1 uncultured Phycisphaerales bacterium | reverse complement strand
CCGGCGGCAGTCCGTTGATCTTCAGGGCGGTGTCGAAAACGTTCATGAAGAGGTTGTTCTCGACCGTCGTGCCGTTGGCGCAGACCAGGCCCTCGCGCGGGGTGTTGATGAAGATGCAGTTCTTGACGGTGCCGGGGAGCCACATGTGGATGAGGGCGTCCGCCTTGTCGAGGTCGCGCGGTTCGCGGCCCTCGGTGGGGGCGCTGTACTGGTTCTGCTCCTGGCCATCAAAGACGATGCCGTCGATGACGACGCCCTTCTCCTTGACTTCGATGCGTTCGCTGAGAGGCTTGTTTTTGGAGTTGCGATCCCAGGAGAGCAGGGTCTGGTGGGTCCAGGGGTCGCGCTCGGTGAAGGTGGCGTTGTACCCGCCGAGGAGCTGGATTCCGGCGTAGGGAATCTTCCACTCGCCATTGCCCAGTTTGCCGTAATACTTGCCCTCAGCAATATGAATGGCGTCGTTGGCCTCGCATTTATCGAGAGCTTCGAAGGGGTCGCCAAAGGGCTTCTCCCGTGAGCCATCACCGGAGGCGCCGGCCTTGACGAAGAGGTCTTTTGCCAGCGTGGGCTGGACGCAGGCGAGGAGGAACAACAGCGGGAGGAGAAATCGTGCGAGAGGGGATACGCGCATGGAACACCTCACAGGGGTCGAACACTCCGGGGGGATGCGCCAGCATGCGAACAAATGTGCAAACGCACGGACAACGCGCGGCATGATACCGCGGGAGCTGGTTCGCGTGTTGCGAAAAATGGGACCGGGCCTGGAAATCCCGGCGGCTTGTGGTTCAGCCAAAAAGGAGCGGCGGCGGGTGATGATCACCGCGCCGCCGCGACCTGCCGGTAGAAGCTTGGTCCCCCTCCATCCCCTCCCCCCGATCCCCCCCCAAAGGGGGTTACCGGCGGTGATTCCAGCCGCCCTGGTGGCGCCAGGGGCTGACAAAGAGGGGCGGGCGGCGGTAGATGATCACCGGCGAGGGGGCGTAGATCGGGCGGGGGGCGTAGATCGGGGCGGGGACGTAAATCGGGGCCGGGGTATAGACCGGCGGCGTATAGACCGGGGCATTGTAGAGGGGGGTCGGGTAGATCGGCGGGGCATAAGAGGGGGTGACGTAGACAGGAGGAGCGTAGGCCGGGGCCCCGATGGAGATGCCGATGCGGAAGTGGCTGTCCGCGTGGGCGGCTTGGGGGGCAAGGGCGAGGCCCGTGGCGGCAACCGCGGCGATGGCCAGGATTTTCACGTTGGGGAGGAACGTGGCAAACATGTGACAACTCCATTTCCTGAGAGCACTTGGGAGTGATCCGCCGGGCTCAACCGGGCTCTTCGGATCCTTGTTGGCTCTCTTACCATT
>CALCHA010000459.1 GCA_937901265.1 uncultured Phycisphaerales bacterium | reverse complement strand
GGCGGATTTTGAGAAGGCGGAGACGGCGCTGTTGTCGCTGGTGCAGGACAACCGCGACATTCTCCCCACGGCCAATGAGTTTCGCGTCAGCCTCTTCACCCTGGGCGAGCTCTATTACCGCAACGGCAAATGGGCCGACGCCATCTTGCGCCTGGAAGAAGCCATGGAGCGCTACCCCGCCGATGCCGGTGCCCCCCGCGCCACGTTTATGCTGGCGGAAAGCTATCGCCGCAGCGCTCAGGACATCACCGCGGCCATCAAGGCCAACCCCGCGATTGCCGGCCGCGATGCCCTCGAAGCCGCTCGCGGCACGCGCTATCAGCGAGCCCTCGACCTTTTTGACCGCGTGATCACCGCCTTGGATCCCGGTGAAGGGGCCGGAATCGGCGAGCAGCCTGTGGCGGCTCGCGCGCTCTCGCCGCTGGAAACCGACTATCTGCGCACGGCCTACCTTGACCGCGCGGCCTGCGCCTACGAGACCGCCCAGTTCGGCCAGGCCATCAAGCTCTATGACGGCGCCGCCGCCCGCTTTCCCACCGAGCCCCTGGCCGTCGAAGCCTATGTGCAGATCGTGAACGCCAGCCTCGCGCTGCACCAGCCCACCCAGGCCGCGGCAGCCGTCGAACGGGCCCGCTGGGTGCTCAAACGCATCCCTGATGAGGCATTTGCCAAGCTGCCCACCGGCATGACCCGCCACGATTACGAGGATTTTCTGAACGTGGCGGCACCCCGCTGAGGGACCGCTCCGCCTCCCCCCGGGAGACGCACTTGAAGAGGACGTTATGACGAATCTGTTCGCTTCCCCGGGGGCGCCTTCGCTGGCGGGCATGGGCCTCGCGGCCACACTGGTCCGCGCCCTGACCGGTCAGAAATCCCTCTACACGCAGATCTTTGGCCTTTGCAAACAGCAGTCCCAGTACGTCTCCACCGGCGACGCGGAAAACCTCATGACCGTCCTCGCCGCTCGCGGCCGGCTGCTGGAGCAGGTCGCTCCCCTCGATAAAGAACTCCACCCCTACAAAGGTCGCTGGCAGCAGGTACTCGATGGGCTGCCCGGAAAAGACCGCGCGACGGTGGGGGGGCTCCTGAAAGATGTTCAGGGCCTGCTCGCCGAGATCCTGGCGGCCGATGAAGTGGACAAGGCCCAACTGGTCCGGCAGAAGGAGCAGATTGGCACGGAAATCAGCCGCACCGTCAGTGGCACAACCTTGAACCGGGCGTACGGCATCCGGCCGCGAACGTGAGGCAGGCAGCGTTGACCAGCAAACTCAGCAAGTCGATGGCCGTCGCACCGGCCGAAGCGCCCCGGCCGCGCAGCATCGAGGACCTCCACGAGGTGCTCCAGCTGTACAACGATGTCACCCAGCGCCTCCAGGTCAGCCACGAGCGGCTGGAGCAGGAAGTCGTCCGGCTGACCGAACAACTCGAAGAAAAAAATAGGGAGCTGGAGCTCAAGAAGCGTCTGGCGGCCCTGGGCGAGATGGCTGCGGGAATCGCTCATGAGATCCGCAACCCGCTCGGGGGGATCCAGCTCTACGCATCGACGCTGGCTGCCGAGGTTGCCGATCGCCCCCTCGCCGCGGAGCTGGTCAGGAAGATTTCCAACGGCGTCAAAGGGCTCAACGCCCTCGTCTCCGACATGCTGACCTTCACCCGCGACCTCCACCTTCAGATGCGTTCGGAAGGACTGGGCGACATCGTCGCCGGGGCCGTCGACCTGGCGCAGCCGGCGCTGCTCGAACATGGCATCGACCTCCGCGTCCACGCGGCGGCCCAGACAGCCATCGTGCACGGCGATGCCCGGCTGCTCCAGCGCGTGCTGCTGAACCTCCTCCTCAATGCCGCCGACGCCATTGCCGAATCCCAGGCGACGCGGCGCGAAATTGTCGTCGCCGCCACGGCCGCCGCGGGGCGCCTTCGGCTGACGGTCACCGACTCCGGTCCCGGCATACCCCCCGCCGTCCTGGAGAAAATGTTCGATCCCTTTTTTACCACGAAGCACTCCGGCACCGGGCTGGGGCTGGCCATCGTGCACCGGATTATCGAGGCCCACGGCGGGTCGATCAGCGCCGCGAACCGCATGGTCGGCGGCGTCATGAGTGGGGCGGTGATAACAATTATTTTGCCGGCGGCAAACGCCACCGGCTGTGCAGGTTGAACTTGCGGAAGGAGCGCCACGGATGGCCACGATTCTGGTAGTTGATGACAAAGACATGATGCGCGATTCGCTCTCGCTCGCCCTCGCCCGGGCGGGTCACAAGGCGGTGACGACCGCGGACCCCTCGGAGGCCCTGGGCCTGGTGCGGCAGCATCGCCCCAGCTGCGTAATCACCGATCTGAAAATGCCCAAAATGGACGGCATCGAACTCCTGCAGCGCATCCGCGCGGAGCACCCCGACACGCCGGTGATCCTGATGACCGCCTTTGCCACGATTTCCACCGCCGTGCAGGCCATTCGCCTCGGGGCCTTTGATTACGTGCAGAAGCCCTTCGAGGCCGAGGAAATTCAGGTGGTCGTCGAGCGGGCCGTCGAGCATGGCAAGCTCGTCGCGGAAAACCAGGCTTTCCGCGCCAATGCCGAGGCCACCCCGCCCAAGGTGCTCGTCGGCGATGGGCGGCCGATGCAGGAAGTCCAGGAGCGCATCCGGCAGGTCGCCGCCAGCAGCTCCGCGACCGTCCTGATCTCCGGTGAAAGCGGGACCGGCAAGGAAAACGTCGCGCAGGTGATCCACTCGCAAAGTGCCCGCGCCGGCCATCCCATGATCTGCCTCAACTGCGCCGCCCTGCCGGCCAATCTGCTGGAGTCCGAACTCTTCGGCCACGAGAAGGGCGCCTTCACCGGCGCCGACAAGCTCCGCAAGGGTCGCTTCGAACTCGCCGACCATTCCACCCTGCTGCTCGATGAAATTTCTGAAATCGATCTGGGCACCCAGGCCAAGCTGCTACGCGTCCTCCAGGAGCGGGCATTCGAGCGCGTCGGCGGCAACGTGACGCAGAACGTCGACGTGCGCGTGATCGCCACCACCAATCGCAACCTGCTGGACTGGGTGAAACAGGGCAAATTCCGCGAGGACCTGTTCTACCGCCTCAACGTCGTCCCGATCGTCCTGCCCCCGCTGCGCGACCGCGTCGTCGACCTCCCCCTGCTCTGTGAGCATTTCCTGGCCCGCATCGCCGCACGCGACGGCCGGCCGCAGCGCCGCTTTGAACCCGCCGCCCTCGATCTGCTTCAGAAATACCACTGGCCCGGCAACGTCCGCGAGCTGGAAAACATCTGCGAGCGCAGCGTCGTGCTGGAAAATGGCGAGATGTTGCGCGCCGCCACCATCAGCCCCTGGATCGCCACCATCGGCGTCAGTGCTCCGGCCATTCACGATTTTGCCGTCGGCATGCAGGCGGGTGAGGCCGGCATCGGTGGGGGGGTACTCGAAGAGCTCGAACGCCGCACCATCCTCAAGGTCCTTGAAAAGCACAACGGCCATCGCCTGCGGACCTCGCGGGAACTGGGCATCGGCCTGCGGACGCTGGGCATGAAGCTCAAGAAGCTCAAGGATGAGGGCGTCCTCGTCGAAAGTTGAATCGCGCAGAATGTGCCCGTTGCACGCACCACCGCGCAACTCTTGCGCGGGGCACGCTGCCGGATGGGGCAATTTCTCGAGGAGTTCCCCCGTTCCGCCCCCGGCATGCTGGTTGCTTTAGTCCCGTCACCTCAGCGACAGGAAACGCCCGTGATCGAAAATCTGCTCAGTTCGCCGACCACCCGCATGCTCGAACAGGCGGTTAATTTCACCGAGCAACGCCACCAGGTGCTGCTGGAGAACATCGCCAACGTCAGCACCCCGGGCTATGTGCAGAAAGACTTGAATGTCCCTGCCTTCCAGGCGTCGCTGCGGGCGGCGGTCGATCAGCGCCACACGTCGCTCAACGATGCCTTCGATCCGCAATCCGGCGGTGATGCGGGCATCGCGGACGACGCCTCCCAGCTTTACAGCGCCCCGCATGAGGTGATGGCCAGCCCGCTGTTTCACGACCGGGGCGCCCGCGGGGTGGAGTCGCTCATGGGCGACCTTGCCGACAACGCCATCGCCCACAACACCGCGACGCAGTTGCTCAAGTACCAGTACGACATGGTTTCCCGGGCTATCTCGATGAAGGTCTAACCCCTTAAGTATCCGCCAGTAAAGACCTTCCAGTGAGGATTATGCATGTTCGGTTCGTTCGATATTTCCACCAGCGCTCTCTCCGCCCAGCGGACCCGGCTCGACACCATCGCGTCCAATATCGCCAACGTCGATTCGGTCCTTGGCCCGGATGGCAGCCCTTCCCCCTACCGCCGCCTCTTTACCACCTTCCAGGCGCAGCGCACCGCCGACGGCGGCGCCGGGGTCCGTGTCGCTTCCATTGAACAGGACGATGAGGCCCCCTTCCACCCCAAGCTCGAGCCCGGCAGTCCGGCAGCCAACGCCGACGGCTACGTGATGTACCCGAATGTGAATCTTTCAACCGAATACGTGAATGCCCTGGAAACCACCCGGGCTTACGAAGCGAACATTACCGCGATTGAAACCACCAAGTCGATGATTACCGCGACGCTCCGCGTGCTGGCTTAACCGCCGCCCCCGGACATGAGAGGATACCGTGGACGCCCTCACTGCCCTGAAAAACCTGCAAGCGACCAGCCCGACCGCCCCGGGCACGCCCGCCGCCGCGCCGGCCGCCGCCGGCACGCCCGCCACCAGCTTCAAGGACGTGCTGATGAAAAACCTCGGCGAGGTCAACGACCTCCAGCAGGCGGCCGATCAGAAGCTCGACGACTTCGTGACGGGCCGCTCGAACAACATGGGCGAAATCATTTCCGCCAGCCAGAAGGCGTCGATGGCCTTTAACATGCTTACGCAAATACGAAACAAGCTGCAGGACGCCTACGACGAAGTGAAGAACCTGCGCGTGTGATCCCAGGGGGGGCGGGCAGGGGGTGGGGAGCGGGTGGGCAGAAAGCGGCAAAAGTTGCGCGATTCCACCCCGTTCGCGCATTTTTGACCGCGCCGCGCCATTTTCCCCTGTTGAACCTCCGAACTTTCTACCGATGACTCCCTTACGGCTGCGGAGCGGCCGGCTGGGGCACTGTTTACACAGTCCTAACTGAGGCATGGACGCCATGGACTTCCTGCGCAAATCCTTCTCGCAAATACAGACCCAATTGAAGGGTCTTACCGTCAGCCAGAAGCTGCTGACCGGGCTGCTTTTGCTCATCATGGTCGCCACCGCCTTCTTCGTCGTGGCCAACTCCGCCAAACCCACCATGGTCGTGCTCCTTGCCCAGCCGATGACGCCCACCGAAATCAACAAGGTCGAGATGGCCCTGCAGGGCAAGCACACCTACAAGATCGAAGGCGACAAGGTCCTCGTGCCGGCCGATGAGGCATATGCCATCCGCGGCGAGCTTTTCGCGGCCCAGGCGCTGCCGTCGGACACCACCGCCGCGCTGTTGGCGCTCTCCCAGAGCAACGACATGTGGCGTTCCGACCGCTCCGCCGAGCAGCAGCTCACGCTGGCGATGGACGAAACCCTCTCGCGCATGCTCTCCTATTTCCCTTACATCGAAAAAGGCACCGTAATCGTGGTGCCTGGGCAGAAATCCGGCCTGGGGCGCGATTCGGCCCCCGCTTCGGCGACGGTGACCGTCAAGCTGCGGCGGGACGATCCGCTCAACAGCCGGCAGGTGGATGCGATCGTCTCGATGATGGCCGGATCGGTGTCGGGCCTGAAGCGCGACGCGGTCAGCGTCATCGACGGCCAGCGTTCTTACCGCGCCCAGGGCGGCGATGCGGGGCTTCCTTCCGACCTGCTTGAACTCAAGAAGAGCATGGAAGATCAGTACACGCAGAAGCTCGCCTGGATGTTCAGCGATATTCCCAACGTGAAGATCGCCGTCAACGCCGTCCCCGACCTGCGCCGCCGGGCCCAGGAATCGGAGACCTACGACCCCAAGGGAATCGCCAAGGCGGAGGTGCTGGAAACGCGTACAACCTCCAACTCCAACGAAGGCACGCCGAGCAAGCAGGAACCGGGCGTGAAGCCAAACGTCGGTATTGTGGCG
>CALCHA010000458.1 GCA_937901265.1 uncultured Phycisphaerales bacterium | reverse complement strand
TCAGGTCGCGGTCGAACGTGTGATTGATGGTGAAATTGATGTTGAGGTCGGTGATGGCGGTGCCCATGCCGGAGATGTTGAGCGTGGACAAGACGCCGGCGGGGCTGTTGTCGGGGATGGGCAGGGGCACGTTGGTGGAGGTGCACGTCGCGGTGTGGGCACCATCGAGGATGCCGTTGTTGTTGGAATCGATGTAGACCGTGGCACCGGCCAGCGGAGAATCGCCCGGCCCGTCAACGGCGTCGGCGTTGTGGTCCACATACACGATCCCGGAAATCGACCCGACCCCCACGAGATCCGGGATCAGCAGGTTGGCCACCGGCGACCCGCGGCCAGTCACCAGGTCATAGCCGGTCGTGGCCGAATAAAGCCCGTTGGAGCCCGTCGTCACGTCATGGAAGTCGGCGTCGGGGAGGGCATAAAGCATGGGCAGGGTCTGTGTCGCCCCATCGAGGGTGCCGAGACCCGCCTGCGCCCGCCCCTGATCGACAATGGAGAGGATCCCCGCCCACATGGGGCAGGCCAGCGAGGTGCCACCGATGGTGACCCACGGCGTGTCGCTGCCAAAGTCCCAGGAGTCGTAAACGGCGACGCCGGTCAGCGGGTCGGCGTCCATGGAAACATCGGGGGTGGCGCGGCCGGTGTAGGGAAGGGCCGCCTGATACGAGGGGAGCGACTCGTAGATGCTCGGCCCGCCGCCCGAGCCCGACCAGGCGGACTCCCCGACATACGCGCTGCCGGCGAGATTCAGCGATGTTCCCCCGACCGCGACCACATTGGGGGAGAACGCGGCGTAGCCGCCCGGGGCACCCGAATCGCCGGTGGAGGCCAGAAACGTGATTCCCGAATGTGCCGCCGGCGTGGTGAAGAGCGAATCCAGGGTGGATTCTCCGGCGAACTCGGTGGCGCCGAAGCTCATGGAAATCGCCGTCACGCCGACCTGCGACTTGGCCCATGCGACGGCATTCTGCACGAGGTTGGTAAAGGATGCGTCGTTGGCTTCGACAAGGATCAGACTGGCGCCCGGTGCAATGGCGTGGGCCCACTGCAGGTCCAGCGACGCTTCCAGCTCCCAGGAATTCAGCCCGCCGCCCTGGGTGGCACCGGGATCGGTGGGGGGGTAATTCGTGCTGCCGTCCTGTGCCACGATGCGCAACGAGGGCGGATCGGCGAGGCCGAAGGCGAGGTCAAAGGCGTGCAGGTCCGCGGCCGCATGGGGATTGTGAAAAGCGTCAATGATGGCGATCGTCTGCCCCGTGCCGTCGCCGACGATCGTCCCGAACATGACCTGATCGATGCCATAGGCATGGCGGATCTGGGCCGGCGTGTAGCCGGTGGGTCCGGCGCTGCCGCTGGAGAGAGGAAGTGCCGTCACCGCGATCGGCCGGGCGACGGGCTGATGCAATTTGGAGGCGACGGCCTCGGGGCGGCGGACGCGGGTGGGCGTTTGCAGGTCCGTGATCGTCTGCACCAGCGTCACCGCCGACAGAAACATCCGCTGTTCCAGCTCTTCCACCAGGGGGACAAATGCGGGGGCGCGGCTGGGGCGTTGACGGACGATCGGCATGCGGCGAATCCTGCAAGGGGATGAAAGCTGCGGAGGAGTTGGATCGTGTATCAGGGAGCGTACCAAATGCGCCGCCGACGTTGAAACGAAATTCTACGGGAAAACGGCGTTTTTTGTGTCCCATGGCCGCGCTCCGCATCCGCGACCGCCGCCTCCTTCGCGGAGGCCGGCCCGATAATGGCACCTCCCTCGGTGGCTGATGGACGCCGGGCGGCCGCAGGCATTACCCCGGCGTGTCGCTTGAGTTTGCTCGCCCGGTGTAAGAAACTCCTGCCATGAACCTGATCCGCGTCGAACATGCCACCGGTGTGGTCTTCTATCGCTCCCCGCTGCTGCACGCCGCGGGCGTGCCCCACGCCTTCTCCACCCGCCTGGGGGGGGTGTCTGCCGGTGCGTTCGCCACGCTTAACTTCGGCAACCTGGCCGGCAGCGACGCGCCCGACAGCCCGGAGAACCTGCGCGAGAATTTCGTCCGGCTGCAGGCGGCCATCGGTGCGCCAGGGCTGCCCCGGGCATCGGTGAAGCAGGTGCATGGGCGCGGCGTGGAACTCCTCGAGCGCGAACTTGAGGGCGAGTATGGCGAAACCCTGGCGGCGGAGCTGCGCGACCGCTTCAGCGGCCAGACCGCCGCCGACGGTATCGTCTCGCTGGTTCCCGGTGTACTGCTGGCGATTCGTACCGCGGACTGCGTTCCGATCCTCCTCGCCGGTGCCGATGGCCGGGCCGTCGCGGCGGTTCACGCCGGCTGGCGCGGCGTCGTGGGCGACATCGTCGGCCGGGCGGTGCGCGTGCTGGGCGAGGCCGGCGTGGACCCTGCGAGGGTGCTCGCCGCGATCGGCCCCTGCATTTCTGCCGCGCACTTCGAGGTCGGCGAGGAAGTGGCCGACGCCTTCGTCATGGCGAAACTCCCCGAGGCCCTGCAGCGTCGTGAAGAGTGGCCCAAGCCGCACATCGACCTGCAAGCGGCCGTCCGCCGGCAACTGGAGCGTGCCGGCGTCAGCCAGATCGACGGCCATGCCCTGTGCACGGTGCGGGACGCCGATGACTTCTTCTCGCACCGCCGGGACGAAGGCCGCACCGGCCGGATGATCGGGCTCATCGCTCCCCGAGCGGCTGCCCCTTTGTAAGGGAAATTGACCCGCCCCCCACGTATCCCGTAGACTACGCCGCTCGCTCGGTCCCCCGGGATCGAGCGTCTGGAGAGATGTCCGAGCGGCTGAAGGAACACGACTGGAAATCGTGTGTAGGTGATGAACCTACCGAGGGTTCGAATCCCTCTCTCTCCGTTGAGAACCCCTGATTTTTCAGGGGATTTCTCATGGTTTCCCCCCTTGCCTATCGACCGCCCCTTCCCTCGTCGCACCCAGTGCGCCGAAGTCCGCTCCGTATGCCCAGCGCCAGCGGTCCGCGATCCTGAATTTTGCAGATCACTTCTTCCGTTCAGCGGCTCGCTGCTCAACTCGCCGCCCCTCCCGACCGATATCGGACATACCGACATCCGCGTGGAGACACCTGTGGCGCATCTGTGTAACGCCTGGAGCAACATCATTCCCCGGGGCGAGCGACGCCTGCTCCCCATGGGGCTGGGCGTGCTGTTCCTGCTCATCGCCGCCACCCTCCTGTCCATGTGGTGGGCCGGCGGTTCACAGCGGCGCATCCTGCAGCAGCGCCGTCAGGGCGAGATCACCGGCATCGCCTCGATCCTCGGCGAAGCGGCCAAGCCGCTTTTGGTGAAGGAAGACCTCGGGGCCCTGCGACGGCTCATCGTCGAAGCGCGGGATACCTTTGCCCTTTCCGAGTGCCGCATCACCCTGCCCGACGGCCTTGTTCTGGCCGACGGCGAGCCGGCGCGCATCACTGCTGCGACCCTGCCCGCACGCTGGGGCAGCGGCCCCCTGGACGCGGAAACGCCCTCCTCACCGGGCGATGCCCTCGTCCGGACCAGCCTCCCGGTGACCATCCCCGGCCGCGGCTTGATCACCGTGATGCTCGCCGGCCCCGTCGCCTATCCCGCCTGGGCCACCTCCGACATGCAGACCGGGCTCTCCCTGATCGGGGCTGCCGGCGTCGGGGGTACGTTGCTGTTGTACCGCCGCCTGCGGACGCGCGGGGCCGTCCTCGAAATGATCCACGAAAGCCTCGCCGCTATGGGTGCGGGTCAACGCGCCCCAGACGCCCTCTGCCTCGACGACGGCTTCGGCCCCGACGACC
>CALCHA010000457.1 GCA_937901265.1 uncultured Phycisphaerales bacterium | reverse complement strand
GGGGCGGCTGTCGGTTCGTGGGGATCGGTTGGGTGCAGGGCTTGATCGCTCATGCGGCCATCGTAAAGCCGCGCGTCGTGTTGGCAAATGGCCGCCCCGGGCCGCCCCCGGCATCAGGCCCCGCCGTCGAGGACGTGGGGGACATCGATGCCCAGCGCGGTGGCCAGATCATGTTGATGTTCCTGCTCCTCGGCGATGATTTTGCGGATTTTTTCCGCCAGTGCGTAGTGCCCGAGCTTCTCGGCCTGCTTCACGCGCTGGCGATAGGCCTTGATCGTCTCGGTCTCATTGTCCAGGTCAAAGCGGATCAGCTCCTCGGCCTTCTTGGAGAGCTTGACCTCTTTGGGCGTCGCATTGGGCATGGCGCCCAGATAATCGAGTTGGTCGGCGATGATGAGCGCGTGTCCCAGCTCTTCGTGGGCGTGCTTCTTGAGTTCCGCGGCGATGTTCATCCACTGCGCGCCGGTGATGACGTTGCTGTAGACGGTGTAGGCGATGATCGCCTGGTATTCGCGAGAAAGGTCCTCCTGAAGTCCGTCAATGAGGGCCTGCAGGTCGGGGGATTTGTTGTCGGGCATGAAAAGCTCCTTTCGTGACATTGCCGACATCCTAGTGCGCCAGGCCGGGGCGTGCCATCGCGCGCGCGGGTTGATCGTGCCACGGTTGCGCAGAGTCTGCCTTCGTCCGGTTCGATCACCGCGCACCGGCTGCGCCCCATCGCCGCCATCGCCAAGGCGGGCTATACTCGGGCCATGGATGTGATTCGGGATTGGCGAACGTTTCCGGGGAACCTGCGCGGGGGAATTCTCAGCGTGGGGAACTTTGACGGCGTGCACATCGGGCACGCCGCCATGCTGGAGATGGCGCGTGGGGAGGCGCGTCGGCGCGGGGTGAAATTCATCATCATGTCCTTCGATCCGCATCCGGGAACGGTGCTGCGGCCCGAGCTGCCGCGGCCGATGATCAGCACGCTGGAACAGCGCATGGCGCTGCTGCGGAGCCACGGCGCGGACGCGCTGGTGCTTATTGAGCCGACGCGGGAATTTCTGGGCATGAGTCCGGACGATTTTCTCGGCGACGTCGTCGCGCGGGCGTTGGGCGCGGTGGCGATGGTCGAGGGGAGCAACTTTACTTTCGGGAAGGGGGCGCTGGGGGATATCGCGATGGTGCAGCGGGACGGCGCCCGCTGGGGCATCGAGTTCCTGCTTGCCCCCACGCGCCAGGTGGTGCTCAGCGACCTGACGCAGGTGAACGTGTCGAGCAGTCTGGTGCGCTGGCTTATCGCCCAGGGCCGCGTGGCCGACGCCGGGAAATGTCTTGGCCGGACGTATGGTCTGGTCGGAGAGGTGGTCCGTGGTGAACAGCGCGGGCGGCAAATCGGCTTTCCCACCGCGAACGTCCGGAGCGAGCAGCTTCTGCCCGCCGCCGGAGTGTACGCCGGCCGCTGCCGCCTTTCCGACGGCCGCGAAACGTTCGCGGCCATAAGCGTCGGCACCAACCCCACGTTCGCCGGAAAAAACATGACGGTGGAAGCGTTCCTCCTGGATTTTTCCGGCGATCTCTATGGTCAGCCGGTGGAGCTGCTGTTTGACCGCTGGATCCGCGACATGTGGGCGTTCAGCGGGGTTGAACCGCTGGTGCGACAGATCGAAAAAGATGTGGTTGCCGTGCGAATCGCCGCGGCCACCGCCCCCCGTCCGGTCATGCAACTCGAGGTGTAACATGGCAGATATGAATGCATTGCTCCAGCGCCTGCGGCAGGCTCGGAAGGTTGCAATTTTCACGCACCAGCGTCCCGACCCGGACGCCCTGGGCTCGCAGGCGGCGATGGCGTGGATTCTCGAATCGCTCGGTGCTGTCGAAGTTTACCGCATGCAGTTTACGGACGCCCCGCCGCCCTACCGGTTTCTGCAGCAGGACGTGCCCGGCGAGACCGCGGTGTGGGGGTCTGAGTGGGCGGGGAGTTCCGGGGGGATCATCGACACCATCGTGCTGGTGGATACGTGCACGTATGGGCAGGTGGAGCCGGCGATGGGCTTTTTGAAGGCGGAGCGGAGCAAGGTGGTGGCGGTGGATCACCATGTGAACCGGGAGGATGTCGGGCCGCTGATTTATGCCGACACGTCGGCGGCGGCCTGCGTGGAGATCTTGTGGGAGCTCAGCCGGGTCGCGGGGCTGCGTCCGGAAGGGAAAGTTGCCGAGGCGTTGATGGCCGGCCTCGTGACCGACACGGGCTGGTTCCGTTTTGATTCGGTGACCGCGCGGACCCACGAGATGGCGGCGGATCTCACACCGCGGGTGAACGTTTCCGGCCTTTACCAGCGTCTCTCGCAGATGGAATCGAAATCGAAGCTCGCCCTGATGGGCCGGGCGCTCGCCAGCCTCAAGACTTCCTTCGACGATCGCTTCGCCTGCATGGTCCTGCGGCACAAGGATTTTGTCGAAACGGCCGCGACCCAGAGCCAGACCGAGGGTCTCGTCGACCTGCCCATGTCGCTCGCCACGGTTGAGGTTGCAGCCCTGCTCACGGAGATGTCGGACGGTCGGGTGCGCGGCAGCCTGCGCAGCAAGCTCGCGCTCGACGTGAATAAGGTCTGCAATATTTTTGATGGCGGGGGGCACGCGAAAGCCGCGGGCTGCCGGTTCGATGGCCCGATCGACGCCGCGGTGGAGCGTCTGCAG
>CALCHA010000456.1 GCA_937901265.1 uncultured Phycisphaerales bacterium | reverse complement strand
AGGATCGGCATGATCATCACCACCTGCGGCGGCTGCCCCTCCGATTCCTGCAGATCCCGCCCCACCAGATTGTTGAACGTCTGATCCGTTCCCCCCAGCTCCACATCGCTCTTGATCATCACCGAGTCCCACCCCTGCATCAGCGGGTACATGAACTCGTGAATATAAATCGGCTCCCCCGCCTTGTAACGCTCCTGAAACGTATCCCGCTCCAGCATCCGCGCCACCGTCATCTTCTGGCAAAGCTGCAGCGCATCAACAAACGTCATTTTGTGCAGCCACTCCGAGTTGTACCGCACCTCCACCTTGCCCTCCGACATGTCCAGAATTCTGCCCGCCTGCGCAAAATAGGTCTCGGCATTCTGCCTGACCTGCTCCGCCGAAAGCACCGGCCGCGTTTTCTTCTTGCCCGTCGGGTCCCCGATCATCGCCGTGGCGTCGCCGATGATCAGCACCGCCTTGTGCCCCAGATCCTGAAACTGCCGCATCTTGCGCAGCACCACCGCGTGGCCCAGGTGCAGGTCCGGTGCCGTCGGGTCCATCCCCAGCTTGATCCGCAACTGCCGCCCCGTTCTGCCGGCATGTTCGAGCCGCTTTTTAAGTTCCTCCGCCGAGTACACGTGATCGGTGCCGCGAAGGAGCAGCGCGAGTTGATCGTCGATGGTCATGAGGGACTTCCAGTGGAGACGCGAAGCGGGCATTCTAAAGCAGCCGGGCGTCTTGCGGAATGGCCCTCGTCCTGAGATCGCGACGCGCCTCGTCCAGCGCCCCTCCTGCTCACTTTACCCCGGACAGAACCACGAGAATGTTCACCATGTTGAACGTCGCATGAAACGTGATCGGCACCCACAAATTGTTCGTCCGTTCGTAGGAATACCCCAGCGCCAGCGACAGCACGAACAGCACCGCGGCCTGTTCCGGCGAGCCATGCACCGCTGCGAACAGCACGCTCGTCAGCAGGATCGCGACCCAGCGCCGCGCCGGCGTGGCGTGATACAGCGGGTTGGGCTTGGGCGGCGTCAAAAATCCCCAGCCCTCCTCCAGCAGCGTCGTCTGCAGCAGCCCGCGGAAAAAAATCTCCTCCAGCAGCGGTGCCGCGATCGCGGCAAAGAAAATCAGCCCGACCTTCAGCCCCGGCGAGGGATGCGTCTGCAGGGCCGTGATCGTCGCGTGCGGCGGCATCTTCTCGTGCAGGAAGCGCTGCAGAAAATCCGTTACCGCGCCGTTCGTCAGGTAAATGAACGGGATCGCCACCAGATACGCGCCAACGCCCAAGACCAGCCCCCGCGGGATATGCCGCGGCGTCACCCCCCAGGCGTCAAGCCCCCCAACGACCAGGCGCGACACCAGAAAGAGTCCAAGGCCAGCGGCAATCAACTTCGCGGCGGCGTCAAGCGCCTGCGTCAGCACCAGCGTGGGCAGGTCCGCCTCGCTGGCCGTGCGCGCCGCCGGGTGCGTTGCCGCCATCGACGCGGGCAACGTCGACGCGGGCAAGGTTCCATATCCGCCGGAGGTCGCTGCAGCCGCGGCGCGTGGCTCGGCAACCCGGAACGCCCCCTGGCCGCGAGCGATCCCCAGCGCCGCGAGGAGGCACCCGATGTATACTAAAACGACTGCGCCGACCGAGGCCAGACTCAGAGTGCCCACGCGCGCTGGAACGTGCTCCAGCGAACGTGCCTGAAACACCCGGAGGCGAAGCACAATGATGGTGCTGGCGATCACCCACACGGTCGCGATCAGCCAGCTGATTTCCTCTGTGGTCACCCGTCCCTCACGAGAATGAAGCCATGTCGATTCCGGATATCTTGCAGCAAATCGTCGAAACAAAAAAGGTGGAGGTGGCCGCTGGCAAGGCCCGGACCCCGCTCGCCGACATCAAGGCCCGCGCCGCCGACGCCGAGCCGCCGCGCAATTTTTTCGCCGCCCTCACCAAGGAACCCGATGGCCTCGTGAACATCATCGCGGAGGTGAAAAAAGGTTCGCCCAGCGCCGGAATCATGAAAGAGGATTTCGACCCCGTCGCCATCGCCCGCCTCTACCACGCCGCCGGTGCCGACGCCCTTTCGGTCCTCACCGACGAGCACTATTTCCATGGCAAGCTCGAATACGTCGCCCAGGTCAAAGCCGCCCTCCCTTTGCCCGTCCTGCGCAAGGATTTCATCATCGACCCCTGGCAGGTCTACGAAGCCCGCGCCGCCGGTGCCGACGCCATCCTGCTGATCGCGGAGATCCTCACCGATTCCCTGATGATCGATCTGCAGATCCTCGCCACCGAACTCCGCCTCACCACCCTGGTGGAAGTCCATGAGATGGATTCGCTCCTCCGCGTCCGCTCCACCATCGGCTTTCCGCTGCGCAGCTACGCGCTGCTGGGCATCAACAACCGCGACCTGCGCACGTTCAAGACCGACCTCGCCACCACCGTCCGCCTCGCGGAGTTCGTTGAAGACAAGCAGATTCTTGTCGCCGAGAGCGGCATCAAGACCAAGGCCGACGTCCAGCGCATGCGGGCCGCCGGCGTGCGTAGCCTCCTCATCGGCGAAACCCTGATGCGCTCCGCTGATGTCGCTCAGGAGATGGCCAACCTCAAGGGCATCCTTCGCCGGGCGTGAGCGGCTCTCACGAAAAACGCGCCAGCTCCCGGCCGCCACCCATCACGGCATCTCGTTGGCTGGCTTCGCTGAGTTCTCACGAACTGTTCTCGTGCGATAAAGCTCCATGCCCAGATCCAGGAACGTATTGAGCGCCGGCAGCGGAAGGTGCACCTGCTCCGTATACTGATTGTCCCCGGCCGAGACACTCACCACCAGCGGCGGGGCCTTCTCCGCGCTGGCAAACTGATCCGCCATCTGCGGGGCCGCGATCTTCGCGGCCAGCGCCACCCACTTGCCAATCGCCAGATAGGCCACGCCCATCGCATCCGCCGGGACCTGTGCTTTCGCCACCGCCGGCGTGAGACCGTCCGCATGGGATTGCGCCGCCGTGATCGCCGTGTCGATCAGCGCCGGGTCCGGCCCCATCACCAGCAGCACCTGCTTGCCCACGATGCCGAAATAGCTCGTCAGTCCCTCCGGCCCATACATCATCTGGATCATCTGCAGCGCCTCCTGCGCGCCGGGAGCCAGCGGCTTGCCCGGCGTTTCTTCACGCAGCTTGTAGGTGACCTGCACCTTCGCAAATTTGATCCCTTTGACCGTCAGCGCATCGGGCGTTGCCACTTGATGGACCACCACGTCTGCCGTGCCCCCCATCAGCTCCTGCAGCGCGTCGCCGTGCTGATACTGCTCCATCGTCAGCTGCATGTATTTCGCCGGATCGGTCGTGTCGATCAGCGCCGCGCCCTGGATCAGCCCCTTGGAGCTGTCGCTGGGCGGATCGAGAACCACCATCTTCATGCCCTTGATCAGCGGCAGCAGTTCCTTCACGGAGCCCGCCACCGCTTTGAGACCCGCCGCCTGCGGGGCGTTGGCGATGTCGTCATCGGTCATCAGCGAGTTCATGAACTGCTCCACCGGCCCGACCAGCGCCGCGCCGTTAACGTTCCCCGCCGCCGCCATCAGGTAGGAATTCCCAGGAAGGCCTTCCAGCGTCAGGGCGGTCGTGCCCATCTGCTGCGCCAGAAACTGCGCGGTCGGCGAGCCCGGCTTCAGCGAGGCGGAGAACAACAGCGTCGGCCCCGCGTCGGGCAGGCGCAGGGAGATCAGGCTGGCATTGGAATCCCGCACCACCGCCTGGAATGCGTCAAAATAAATGGAGATAAAGTGACGCTGCAAGGCGGCTGAGAAGGCGCTTTGGCTGGCGTTGGTCATCGCCATCATCGCCGAGGTCTGTTCCGCGACATTCGCCAGGCCATTTTTCGCCAGCGGCGCCAGCTCCGGCATGTTCAGCCACAGCGAGACGTCGCTGGTCTCCACGGATTTCTCCGTGCCCGCGGGCAGCGTCATCGCTTTGCCCGCGTCGGGCCGCTTCAAATACCCCGCCAGCACGTCATGGTCCTTGGCAAATGCGATGAACTTGTTGTCGATCACCGCGACATAACCCTTGTCATTGTTCTGCGGCAGCGTCACTTCCTGCACATGCTCCGCATCCGCGGCCGCCGGCGCGAAGGGCTCCATCATCCCCGCCGCATCCGTCGTCGGCAGCAGCAAAATCAGCGGCGGCGGGCCGGCCATCGGGTTCTCCCCGAGGTGCAGCATCACAAACGCCGCTGAGCCGTTGGGATCGAGCCCCTTGGTGATGCCCAGGTTGCGCGAGAGAAACCCCAGAAGGTCTGGCGGCAGCGGGATGCCGATGCGGTTGGACAGGTTGAGCCGCGTGGCCATGTTGGACACGTTCGTCGATAGCGACTTGAGGTTGGGGACAATCAGCGCGCCGGTGGCATCGGCCGGAATCTGCGTGAGCACCTCCGGCGGAGCGGCGGAAACGCTGGCCGCGGCGGTGAGCAGGAACGCGGCGAGCAGCCGGGGGAGCGGGTTGCGGATGAGCATAGCGAGGCCTCTCTCAAAGCGGGACATGCCGACGTTGCCGCCGGGTCAACTATGTATACAGGCGGACTTGGTCGCGGGGAAGAGCACAGAGCGCGGGCAAAAACGCGAGGCGGCCTCCCGGGGGGGGAGGCCGCGTGGTGGCTCGTGATCCAAATGGCCGGCGAATCAGCCGGCTCAACCGGAGAGGCGCTCAGACGGTGGCGGCGTGGTGCTTCCAGGTGGCGGCGGCCGGTTTGGCCTTGGTCGCGACGGCGTGCACCGGGGCTTTCTTCGAGGCCACCACGTGCGTCGCCGGCTTCGCCTTGGCCGTGGCGACATGCGCGACGGGCTTCTTGGCGGCAACATGCTTGACGGCCTTCTTCGCGGGCACCACGTGCTTGGTCGTCTTCTTCACCGGGGCGACATGCCTGGTATGCTTCCGGACAACCTTCTTCTTGACCACTTTCTTGGGAGCGGCCTTCTTTTTGGCGACGGTCGTCGAGGCCGCGGCGGTGGCGGGGTGGTGCCGGGCGACCGTCGCGGCCTCCACCGCGGCGCCGCCGGTGATCAGGCCAGCGGTGAGGGTGAGGGCGGCTGCGAGTTTCTGCCACATTTTCATTTGAGAATTCTCCGAATTCGTTACCTTCGTTACCGCCTATTCTGGGCCCGGCGATGACTCCGCCGCCGATAATTCCCGAATTTGCGAGTTGTTCGAACGATACACGAGGGAGCTATCGGAAAGTTTCGACGAAGTTCTTGAGAGGAAATGCCAAAGTGGGGCCCGCCGCTCCCGCGCTACCCACGAGCGGACGACTTCCCCCATTTGCCGCGCTGGTCCTGGGTCATCCATACTGTGGCGAGCTATCCACGAAGCCCCGCTGTGAGGAACACCCATGCGCCCATCACTCGTTGCCCCCCTCCTCTGCCTGCTCCTCGCGTCGCCCCTGCGAGCGCAGGTAACGACCCCTCGCACCGCGGAGGATCAGGCCGGTACCGACGTCGTATGGAGTTCCCTGGGCGCAAGCGAAAACGACTCCATGCCCATCGGCAACGGCGACCTCGCCGCCAATGTCTGGACGGACCCCTCCGGCGACCTCGTCCTGCTGCTGGCCAAGGCCGACGCCTTCACCGAGACCGGCAAGCTCATCAAGCTGGGCCGAATACGCATCCGGCTTTCGCCCAACCCCTTCGCAGCGGCAGCGGATTTTCGCCAGGTCCTTCATCCGGGCAATGCGACTCTGGAACTCAGCAGCGCGGGCAATCTGCTGCGGGTCTGGGTGGACGCCAACCGCCCGGTCCTCCATGTCGAGGGGCATCTCGCGCAGCCGACTCGGGTGCAGGCGGACCTCGAGGACTGGCGAAAGACGCAACCCTTTAACGACGGCTGGCCGGGCGAAACCGACCCGCAGACGGCCTCCGGCCAGAAGGAGCCCAGCGCGGCGCCGGACATCCTCTTTCCGCCGAGCAGCGATCGCATCGCGTGGTGCCATTTCAACCCCGACAGCCTCTACCCCTACGTCCTGCGGCAGGAACATCTCGAGGCGGTCCTGGCCAAACATCCCGACCCGCTGCTGCATCGAAGTTTCGGGGCGGCACTGCTCGGGCCGGGCCTGGTGGCCCGCGACGAAAAGACGCTGCAATCCGTGGCTGCCACAAGAGATGTGCGGTTGGACGTCGTCGCTCTGGGGAAAGAAAATTGTCCTTCGCCAGCGGCGTGGCGCAGCGGCCTGGAGGCGCTGATCCAAGAAACGGACCGCGTCGACCTGGCCGCGGCGCGCTCGGCGCATGAACAGTGGTGGGGGGAATTCTGGAACCGCAGCTGGGTGCGTCTCGCCGGCACCCCTGACGCGGAAAAAGTTTCCCAGGGTTACCTGATCCAACGCTACATGGTCGCCTGCTCCTCGCGCGGACAGCTTCCGGTGAAATTCAACGGCGGCCTCTTCACGGTCGGGCACGACCTGCCCGCCGGTACCCGGCAAACCAACGCCGAGCATGACCCCGACTATCGCGCCTGGGGCGAATGTTACTGGAACCAGAACAACCGGCTGATCTATTGGCCGCTCGTGGCGACCGGGGACCTCGACCTGATGAAGCCCTGGTTCGACATGTACCTCCGCGCGCTGCCCCTCGCGACGGACCGGACCGAGATTTACGACCACCACGCGGGGGCGCATTTTCCCGAAACCATGTACTTCTGGGGCCTGCCCCGGCTCGCCGATTTCGGAGTCAACAACCCCACGAATGAAATTCAGAGCCGCTGGCAGCGGTATCACGTGCAGGGGTCGCTGGAAGTCATCGCCCAGATGCTCGACGTCTATGACGCGACACAGGATGCTTCCTTCGCGCGGCAATCGCTGGTTCCCTTTGCCGATCCGATCGTGACCTTTTATGCCCGGCACTACCCGCTGGGGGCCGATGGCAAGCTGCGGCTGGCACCGGCGCAGTCGCTGGAGACTTACCAGCTTGTGGCCGTGTATCCGACCCCGGACATTGCGGGGCTGATGGCCCTCCTGCCGCGGCTTTTGGCGCTACCCGAGGAACTCACTTCGGCCGGTCAGCGGAACGCATGGGCGAAACTGCTCAGCGAGCTGCCGCCGATTCCGTTGGGCAAAACTGCCCGCGGCAAAGTGCCGCCGCTGGGGAAGGGCGATCCGGACGGAACGCCGACAATCCTGCCGGCGGAGACCTATGGCCCCACGAGTAACTCGGAGAATCCGGAGCTGTATGTCGCTTTTCCCTATCGCTTGTATGGGGTGGGCAAACCCAACCTGCAATTGGCGCGCGATACCTTTGCGGCGCGGCGTTCGCCTCAGGATACCTGCTGGGGGCAGGATGGAACCCAGGCGGCCGTGCTCGGACTGACGGCCGTCGCGCAGAAGGCGGCGGTGGCCGAGTTCACCAATTATGGCGCCCAGCGGTTTCGCTGGTTCTGGAAGCCCGCGCATGACTGGATTCCTGATCTGGACAACGGCGGGGATGGCATGATCACGCTGCAGTTGATGCTGATGCAGTGCGATGGCAAACGGATCCAGTTGCTGCCGGCGTGGCCGACGGAGTGGGTGGCGGACTTCAAGTTGCACGCGCCCTACCACACGACGGTGGAGGGGCACGTGGAAGGAGGCAAGGTGACGGGGCTGAAGGTGACGCCGGAAGCACGCAGGGCGGACGTGGTCCTTCTCGGTGCCCCCTAAGCGCGTGGGAAGTGGCCTTTCAACGCGGGGTAAAGGGCCGCGTAGGAGGGGTAGAGCGAGGCGTACAGGCGAACGGATCGGGTGGCCGGTTTCTGGCGGGTTTGCACGCTGATGAGATCCTTGCAGGCGGCTTGAACGGAGGGGTAGGCGTTTGTGCCCACGGCGGCGAGCAGGGCGGCACCGAGGGCAGCGCCTTCAGCGGCGTTGATGGTGGTGATAGGTGCATCGTACATATCGGCCTGCAGTTGTCGCCAGAAAGCCGAGCGGGCGCCGCCGCCGCCGGCGCGGATTTCCGCGATGGGGATGCCCATCTGCCGGAAGATGTCGACCTGCTCCTTCATCGCGAAGGTGACGCCTTCCACGACGCTGCGGCTGAGGTGGGCGAGCGTGTGCCGCGGGGTGAGGCCGATGAACGCACCGCGCGCGTCGGGGTCGGGATGCGGGCAGCGCTCCCCCGTGAGGTAGGGGAGGAAGCGCAGGCCCTCCGAGCCCGGGGGAGCGGCGGCGGCGAGGGCGAGGATGTGCGGGTAGAGGGAGCCAGGGTCTTTTTTGGATCGCGAAAGGGCGGCGAGTTCGGCGCTGAAGAAGGTGTTGCGGAACCATTGCAGCGAGCCCCCCGCGGCGAGCATGCAGCCGAACGTGCACCAGGTGTTGGGCAGGGCGTGGCACATGGTGTGGACGCGGCCCTGGGGATCGGTGAGGGGTGCGGCCGAGGCCGCGAAGAGGACCCCGGAGGTGCCCATGGTGGCCGAAAGAAGTCCCGGCGAGACGACGCCGGCCCCGACGGCGCCGGCGGCCTGATCGCCCGCGCCGGCAACGACCGGGATGCCGGCGGGCAGGCCAAGGAGGGCGGCGGCTTCCGCGGTGAGCTGGCCCGTGACTTCGTGGGACTCAAAGAGCGCCGGAAGCAGGGCGGGGTCGAGATCCAGGGCGGCGAGGAGACCCTGGTGGTAGCGGCGGTTTTTGACGTCGAGGAGCAGCGTGCCGGAGGCGTCGGAGAGGTCGGTGGCGTAGGTGTGGGTGAGGCGAAAGCGGATGTAGTCTTTGGGGAGCAGGACGTGGGCGCATCGGGCGAAGCGCCGAGGTTCATTGGCGCGCAGCCAGAGGATCTTGGGAGCTTGAAAGCCGGTGAGGGCGGGGTTGGAGACTTGCTGGATGAGCGCCTCGCGGCCACCGGCGGCAGCTTCAATCTCGCGGCATTGGGAAGCGGTGCGCTGGTCGTTCCAGAGGAGCGCTGGCCGAAGGACGCGGCCCGATTTGTCGAGGAAGACCGAGCCGTGCATCTGACCCGAGAGGCCGATGGCGGTCACAGGGGGGTGGCGTTTGGCGGTGGCGAGGACTTTGCGGGTGGCAGCGATGAGCGCGGGGAACCAGCCGCCCGGGCCATCGGGATGTTGTTCGGTCCAGCCGGGTTTGGGGGTGAGGAGGGTGTGGGGGGCTTCGGCGGTGGCGAGGATTTTGCCGGAGGGGTGGAGGAGGAGGGCCTTGGTGCCAGAGGTGCCGATGTCGATGCCGAGGAAGGTCATGGGTAGCTCCTGTGGGAGGCTGGGGGGGCGTCGAGAAGCGCTCAGACAAGCGTGTCGGGAGTGTGCTGTTTTCCCGTGGTGTACTGCTCGACGATGGCGGCGACCTGGGTGCGAAAGCGGGTCCAGGTGAAGTGGAGGGCGTTCTGGCGGGCGGCCTGGGGGGTGAAGAGAGGGCGGGTTTGTTCGAAGCGGTCGAGCGCGGCACGGAGGGACGCGGCGGACTGTTCAGGGAAGAACAGGCCGGTCGGGGCTTGTGCGTGGGCGGGGTCGAGGATTGTTTCGGTGGCGCCGCCGGCGGCATAGGCGATGACCGGGGTGCCGCAGGCCTGGGCTTCAACGGGGGTGAGTCCGAAGTCCTCTTCGCCGGGGAAAAGAAAGGCGTTGGCGTGCTGGTAGTGGTGGCGGACGATCTCGTCGGAGGCCCGGCCGAGGAACTGAATGTGGGGGGCGTTGGCGGCGAGCGCACGGAGTTTGGGTTCTTCGGGGCCTGCGCCGATGATGGTAAGGGGGCGGTTGGGCGTGTCGCGCAGGGCGAGGATGGGCAGGTCAATGCGCTTGTAGCCCACGAGTGCGGAGACGACGAGGTAGCCGGAGCGCGGGTTTTGCGGCGGTGGGGGGGTATAGAAGGATTCGTC
>CALCHA010000455.1 GCA_937901265.1 uncultured Phycisphaerales bacterium | reverse complement strand
CGGATGCGGCGCAACTTGCCGAGCTGCACACGCTGGGCGAACTGACGCAGCGGGCCCGCGAGGCGGGCGTGCAGTGCATGGTCGAAGGCCCCGGGCATGTGCCGATGGATCAAATCGCGATGAACATGACGCTGCAGCAGCGGATCTGCGACGACGCCCCGTTCTATGTGCTGGGACCGCTGACCACGGACGTCTTCCCCGGCTACGATCACATCACTTCCGCCATCGGCGCCACCGAAGCCGCCCGCGCCGGCGCCGCCATGCTGTGCTACGTCACGCCGAAGGAACATGTCGGCCTGCCCAAGGCGCAGGACGTGAAGGCCGGCTGCATCGCCTACAAGATCGCCGCCCACGCCGGCGACATCGCCCGCGGCATCACGGGCGCGCGGCAGTGGGACGACGACATGTCCAAGGCCCGCGCGGCGCTCAACTGGCCGAAGCAGTTTGAGATCGCCTTCGATGGGGAGACGGCCCGGGCGCTGCACGATGAGGATCTGGAAGTCGACACCGATTTCTGCGCCATGTGCGGCCACGACTGGTGCTCCATGCGGATCAGCAAGGAAATCGTCGAATTCGCCAGCGGTAAGGACGAAAACTTCCAGCCGCTGAAAACGGCGATGAAGAGCGAAGGGATTTCTGAAGGCGGTGCCGACACCTTGAAACAGCGCGGCGTGCTGACGCAGGAGCAAATCCACGCCCTTGCCCACAAAGGGAAAAAGGCGGAATGCCACAGCGACAACGTCGCGGAACCGGAAACGGCGAAGCTCGTGCAGGTGAACACGCTCAAAGCGCACGGCGTGGTACTCAATGAGAGCGGGCTGTAATACTGCAGGTCGCTATGACGGCGAAAAATCAACCCGATGTGGAAATCTGTCCCGTTTGCTTTCGGCCGAGGCCACCCGGCGCCTCGGTCTGCCAACAATGTCTAAAGCCGCTGATCGTCGCGGACGCTGTCGCTCCTCACGTTCAAATTGCGGATGAAATACGAGCCTACGACGCGGCCGCGAAAAATCCCTCCAAGTTGGCCCTCATCGGCATGTGGTTGATTTGGGGACCGATGTTTCTTGCCGCAGTTGTTGTTTTCGGCGCGATGGGCTATCAGATGGCCACCGCGCCTTCCGGCATCCACTCCGTGAGCGATGCGATTGTCGCGTTATGCTGCCTGGCGTTGTTGGTATTCATGATTGGCGGCTTGGGCACGATTGCCGGTCGATATCTCTATCTCACCACGCGAAATTACCTGCGAGCGTCAAAACAATTGAAAAACGATGGCCTCCACGGGCGTCGCCGAGGCTCACTTCGCACCAGAATTTCGCGACATTCAGACGATTAATGAGTATTGCCTTTGCTTTCTGCGAGTATTACCATTCGTTCATGCCATGTCCCTCAAACTTCCCCCGCCTCTCGAGGCCCAGCTCAATGCTGAGGCCCCCGCACGCCGTATCCCCAAATCCCGCATTGTCCGCGAGCTCCTCGAAAAACACTACAAACCCAATGGCGGAAAAAAACACCGGCCCACCTTTGGCGAAGTCAATGGGCACCTCTTCGGCTGTTTCGATGGTCCCAAAGACCTCTCGACCAATCCCAAATATATGAAGGGCTATGGCCGCCGATCTACCCATATCGCTCGCTGACGCCACCCTCGTCCGTTTTTCCGAAATCCACGACAACGTTAGATTCTTCACCACCGACCGCCACTTTGCATTTATCGTCGCAATGGCCGCCAGCAGATTCCCCTCATCGCCCCTTGGATAAGCGACGTTTGACCCGAAAGGGAAACCGATGAAGCCGACCGTCTACATCGAGACGACGATTCCGTCCTACTACCACACCACCCGTGAGACGCTTGCCGTCGACTCGGAGCGAACGCGGACGTGGTGGGACAATGACCGTCCCGCCTACGAGTGCTTCACTTCACAGATCACCCTCGATGAACTCTCCGAAGGAGGCTACTTAACCAAGGCGCAATGCCTCGCTCTCATCCGGCCCGTCCCCCTTCTGGAAATCACCGAGGCGATCCTCGAGATAGCCGACGTGTACTGGCAGCATCAACTGATGCCGCGTCTCCCCGTGCGTGATGCTTTTCATCTGGCCGTTGCCTCGTTTTACAGGATGGATTTCCTTCTCACTTGGAATTGCCATCACCTTGCCAACGCGAATAAGATGAAGCATCTGCTCCGCGTTAATCAATTGCTGAACCTCCCGGCTCCCCAATTGGTTACACCGCCGCAGTTGCCCATCCCCAAGGAGGATCAATGATGAGTGCCAGCGATTCCGACAGCCAGCTCGTTGCTGAAATCCGCGAACGGGCCTTGATCATCAGCCAGCGTTTCAACCATGATCCGCGCAAGTACCTCGATCATTTGAAAGCCGCACAATCCCAGCATCCGGACCGTCTCGTCAGCCAAATCACCGTCGTCGCAGCGCAGCCCTCGCCTCAACGCTGACCTTGCCCCCCCCGGTCTGTTCGCGTGACAGGAATCCTCATGGGCCTCACCCTCCACTACTCCCTCCACCATCCCAGCCTGCCCACCCTCCGCGCCGCGCGCCCGCTCCTCACCGGCCTCCAGAAACGGGCCGCCACCTTCCCTTTCGACTCCGTCTCCAAACTCCTCTCCTGGCATCACGAAAAAGACGACCCCCTCCTCGCCATCATGCACACCCACTACGCCCCCGGCCCACATCCCGGCTCCATGCTCGAGACCATGCCCGCCGAGCTCCTCTTCTTCGTCGTCTCCCACCCCGGCGCCGAACCCGCCCGCTTCGGACTCGCCCGCTACCAGCCCACCGCCACCCTGCTCTTCTCCGACCCCGATCTTCCGCCGCCGCCGGGTCTCGACCTTGATGCCGAATATCCCTCCAACCTCCCCGGCCTCCACTGGCAGACCTTCTGCAAGACCCAGTACGCCTCCCTCACCGAGCATGGCGGCTTCGATAATTTCTTCACCATCCACGACGGCCTCTGCCAGCTGCTCGACCACGCCGCCACCCTTGGCCTGCACCCCGAAGTCACCGACGAATCCGAATACTTCACCCACCGCGACAAGGAAAAGCTCCGCGCCGAAATCCACCGCTGGAACACGCTCGTCGCCGCGGTCGCCGGGGCTGTCAAAGACCACTATCCCAACGATTCCGACGCCCTCCAATCCCCCATCACCGCCGACCCCACCTTCGAACAACTCGAAGCCGAGGGCCAGCATTTCCTTCGCCGAACTCCCGCCAAACGACCCCGGCGCGATTCCGCGAACTGATCTTGATCTCCGCGCGCGCCTACAATTCCGCAAAGGAGGCGCCCCATGTCCACACTCACTTCCGCCGTCGCCATCCGGCAGCTCTCTGCGGAGGAAGTTCTCGCGCTCAGCCCGGCCACCTTCTCGCTCGCACCCATTTTTGATCACCTCTACACGTACACCGGCCTGCAGGGGGCACTCCTC
>CALCHA010000454.1 GCA_937901265.1 uncultured Phycisphaerales bacterium | reverse complement strand
CACCGCCGCAATGATCTTCACATACCCCCCGCACCGGCACAGATGCCGATTCATCCACGCCGTGATCTCCTCCTCCGTCGGCTGCGGCTTTTCCTGCAAAAGCTCCACCGCCCCCAGGATCATCCCGCTCGTGCAGTACCCGCACTGATAGGCCCCCTCGGCCAGAAACGCCTCCTGCACCGCGTGCAGTTTACCCTCTTTCGCCAGCCCCTCAATCGTCGTCACCTCATGCCCCTGCACCTCCCCGATCGCTGTCCGGCAGGAATGCACCCGCGTCCCATCCAGCAGCACCGTGCAGGCCGCACATTGCCCCTCCCCGCACCCGAAGTGCGTCCCGTGCAGCCCCAAATCCTCGCGCAGCACCTCGATCAGCGGCCGCTCCGGATCCGTCGTCACCGTCGTCGGCTTGCCGTTGACCACCCATGTAATCGTCTCATCCATGCCACGCTCCCTGCCAGGGGGTCCGAGAATCTCGCCGCTTCAATACAACGCCGTCACCCCCACCCCCAGCGCACATCTCTTGCCAGTAAATTTCCCCGATTTTACCCAAGTCCCCGCGCCTTCCGTACGAAAATCAGTGTCGAAGTCACTGTTTATGGCCGCCGCGCCCGACACCCTCAAGGAGTCCCTTCATGACCATTCGACGCCACACCGCCCGCCGCGGCTTCACGCTTGTGGAAATCCTCATTGTCGTCGTCATCCTTGGCATCCTTGCCGCCATCGTCATCCCCCAGTTCTCCAATGCCTCGGGCGATGCCCGCAACACCAACATTCAGACCACCCTCGGCTCCATCCGCGCCCAGATCGAAATCTTCAAGGGCCAGCACAACGACCAGCCCCCGCAGCTCACCGGCATGTGGACGCTGCTGACGGGGCGCTCCGACACCACGGAAGTCAGCGTCGCCAATCCCACCGGTACGCGCTACGGGCCCTACCTCACCTCTCCCGCCATCAATCCCTTGAACAACCAGACCGGCGTCAGTTCCGCTGCCGTCGACGCCGCCGCCGGATGGTACTACCAGCCCACCGGCATCGGCTTCACCTTCGCGGCACGAAACGTCGACGGCTCGGTCAACACGGTGTACTGACGCCGCCGCCGCATGGCATAACAACTTCCTTCCTACCTCCCCCCACCACACCCCGCGGGCGCCTCACATGGCGGCCGCGGGCCTGTTTTTGCCCTGCGCTTCGGTCGGCCCGCCTTGTCGCCCCCTTGCCCTCTCTCTCGGGCCCGGCGACACTGTGCTCATCTGAAGGAGATCATTATGAGCAACTTGTCGCCCGCGCCCATGCCTGCACCGGCTGGCTCCGGCAGCAGAAAATGGATCCTCTTCGGTGCCTTGGGCTGTCTGGCGGTGCTGGTGATTGGCGGATGCATCCTCAGCGCCATCCTTATTTACCTTGCCCGAACCTCTCCCGCTCCCAGATTAAGCATCATCACCACGGGGGCCCTCTCTTACACCAATGACGAAGCGCGCCTCACCCCGGACCTCCGCGCGGACTTCGTCCCCTTCACCTTTACCTATCCGGGTGACTGGGTCATCACCGCCCGCGGCGATACGCCCGGCGACTCCAACTTCGTCGAAGTCCAGCGGGCGGAGGGCGACAAGATGGTGGAAAACTTCGCCGTCGGCAGCTTCAACGGCTCGGGCAACCTCGTCACCGACCGCGGCGTCGCCGCCACCCTTGCTGAGCAGTTCTCCCAGCAATTCGCCGCCGCCACCGCCGATTACCACCAAACCTCCAGCGGCCCCGTCACCGTCACCAGCCATCGCTATGACGCCTACCAGTTCCTCTTCTCTGCCCTGGCCAAAGACGCCGAAACCCACACCAACAGCCCCCTCTTCGGCCGCGTCATCCTCGTCTCCGGGGGCAACGCCGGCCACGCCAAGGGCGTCATCCTCCTGCTCACCGCCACGGACAAATCCGGCATCACCAGCCCCGACCAGCTCGGCGAATCCGACGACCTCGCTGTGATTCTCAACACCTTTGTCCTTACCCGCTGATCCGTCCATGCCCGATCCGGTTTTCCGTTTCAACTTTTGACCTCCTTCGCGCTTCCTGCGAAACTACTCCCACTATGCCCACCAGAGAATTTCACGCCCCCTCCCTGGCCGTCTCCATCGGCAAGCTCGACCTGCAGAACCCCCTCATGACTGCCTCGGGCACCTGCGGCTACGCCAACGAATATGGGGACTTCACCGACCTCACCCGCCTCGGTGCCTTCGTCACCAAGGCCATCTCCAAAACCCCGCGCAAGGGCAACGAGGCCTACCGCATCGTCGAAACCCGCGCCGGAATGCTCAACGCCATCGGGCTGGCCAACATCGGCCTCGACGCCTTCCTCAAAGACAAAATCCCCATCCTCAAGGAAATGGGCGTCCCGGTCATCGTTAACGTCCCCGGTTGGACCACCGACGACTACGTCGACGTCTCCGCCCGACTCAACGATGAACCCGTCGTCGGCGGCATCGAGCTCAACGTCTCCTGCCCCAACGTCAAGAGCGGCCTCTCCTTCGGCACCGACCCGGTCCGCCTCTTCGAGCTCGTCTCGGCCGTCAAAAAGGTGACCACACGCGCGGAATTGATCGTCAAGCTCTCCCCGAATGTCGCCGACGTGGCCGTCACCGCCAAAGCGGCCGTCGACGCCGGCGCCACGGCGCTCTCCCTGGTCAACACTTTCACCGCCATGTCGATCGACATCAACAACGCCCGCCCCATGCTCGCCAACGGCACCGGCGGCTTGTCGGGCCCGGCCATCAAGCCGATCGCCCTCTTCATGACCCACCGCGTCTACACCGAGGTCGCCAAAAAACACAACATCCCCATCATCGGCATGGGCGGCATCCAACGCTGGCAGGATGGCGTCGAGTTCCTCCTCGCCGGCGCCACCGGCCTCGCCGTCGGCACGGCGCTTTTCCTCGATCCCAACATCCCCCTGCAAATCCTCGAGGGCCTTCGCAACTACCTCGCGCGAAAAAACAAAACCGATATCCGCCAAATCATCGGCAGCCTCCAGGCCCCCGCACCCCACGATTGAGCCCCGGCTCCTGCCGCCTCACGCCATGTAAAACACTTCCTCCAACGGCTCCGCCACCGGGGAGTTGTCCGCGTTGGTCTCCATGATGTCCGCCATATACGACCACCACTTCTTCACGATCGCCCTCCCCGGCAACCCCGCCGCGGTGTTCCCCTCCGCCAGCTTCTGCACGGCAAACAGATACCCTGTGCGCCGATCCAGA
>CALCHA010000453.1 GCA_937901265.1 uncultured Phycisphaerales bacterium | reverse complement strand
ATCTACACTCTTTCCCTACACGACGCTCTTCCGATCTTAGCAGGAGCATCAAGGGGACTCGCTTTGCCGGAGTTCGAGGGAGCGCCTGCGGAAGATCGCTGTGCATTTGCGAAACGCATCGTAGACCGGATGGGTGCCGCCGCGACCAGCGAGGAGGGTCTGGAACAGGGCGGGATCGCGCTGCCGCGCGGCCGTGGCCAGGCGGTTTTGCGCGCTCTGAAGGGCGACTTCAAAGGCGCTCAGATCGTCGCGCCCATCGCCCGTCGCCTGCAGGGTTTGCCCGAAAGTCAGCAGCACCTCGGGCAGGCGCTGGTTCCAGAACGTGTATTCGATCGCCAGCGGGACGCACATCAGGCCGGGAATGCGGCGGGCGAAATGGCTGACGCCTGGGCGCAGCGCGGCCGGGCGCTGCCGCGCGTCGCTGAAACGCCCCTGCGGCGTGACCCACAGGACGCCGCCACCGGTGAGGACCGCCTGGCCCGTACGGAGAAACGCGGCGGCACCGGCGCGGGTGCCCGCCTCCACGGGAAAGAGTCCAATTTTCTGCAGGAAGCGGTACCGGGTGGCGGCGACCGCGTCCATCGGGGCGAAGTGGCGGCGCTCTGGAAAGAATCGCTGCGCCAGCAGGACACAGGTCCCCGGGTCCCACCAGCTGGCGTGATTCAGAAAGATCAGGAGCGGGGCATCCTCGGCCAACCGCGGCGCGGGGCCCAGGAGCCGCACGGCGTGGAAGTGGCGGCGCAGCGAACGCTGAAAAGCGATGCGCGTGAGCTTCACCAGCAGCGGCGAAATCCGCGGCGCACCGTCCCGCGGCGCGAGACAGAGGCGGTTCATCGGAGGTGCGAGCGTCATGCGAAAGCCTCCACGGTCTGCCCGGCGGTCTGCTTGGCGGCAACACCGTCGGCGTCCAGCGCGTCGGCCGCAATCCAGCCCGACATCATCACCATGGGCATCCCCGGGCCGGGATGCGCGGATCCGCCAGCGAGATAAAACCCGCGAACTGCAGCGCTGCGGTTCGCCGGTTTGAACGCCCCGGTGAGGCGCCCATGCGAAGCAAGGCCGTAGATCGCGCCCTTCCAGACGCGATAGCGGTCCTGAATATCCTGCGGCGTGAGGGCCTGTTCGAAAACAATGCGCGATTCCAGATCGGGCATGTTCCCGGTGGTCTTGAGCTTTTCCAGAATGGTCCGGCGATACATGGGCAACAGCTTTTTCCAGTCGTGATGATCACGCAGGTAGGGGGTGTGGACCAGCACGTAGAGCGCCTCACCCCCAGGAGGCGCGACGGCCGGATCGGTGATCGCCGGGCAACAGAGGTAGCAGGTCGGATCGGGCGCGGGTTCGCCCTTTCGATAGATGGCGGCGAATTCCTCATGGGGATCGCGGGAGAAGACAAAGTCGTGATGCGCGAGATGCTCATAGCGCTTGTTCAAACCCAGGTACAGGACGATGCCCGAGCAGGCGGGCTCGGCACCGGGTCGCGGTTGTCGCGGGGGGGGCTGCACCAGATCCCGATGGGTCAGGTAGGCATCGGAATTGGCCACCACCGCGGTGCAGGGCAGACTCTCGCCCGTTTCGGTTTCAACGGCGGTCACGCGCCCGCCGCGGGTGACGATGCGCCGAACCGCCACGCCGGTGCGGATCGTGACGCCCAATTCGTCGGCCAGCTTCGCCAGCGCCAGCGGCACGGCGCGCGTGCCCCCTTGCGGATACCAGATGCCCTCGGAGGTCTGCATGTGGCCGATGCCGGCGAGGACGGCGGGGGAGGCCTCCGGCGAGGAGCCGACATACTGCGTGAAGTGATCGACCATCTGCGCGACGCGTGGATCACGAATAGTTTTGCGCACCGTGGCGGCCATGGTGGACCACATTCGCAGGCGCGCGACATCGCGCAGCGTCCGGAGATTCATGGACTCTCCCGGCTTCATCATGTCGCGCAGGCCCCCCACGCTTTTCCAGAAAAAGTAATTGTCCGAGGCCGCGGCCATGCGCTGCGATGTTCGCATGAACCGCTCATAACCGGCGGCCACCGCGGGCGTGGCAAACCGCGAGAGGTTCTGCCGCATGGCGCCATCCTCGGCCACGAGATCGAGCGTCTTGCCATCCTGAAAAAAGCAACGCCATTGCGGGTCCAGCCGCACCAGCGTCAGGTACTCCTCCAGCGACCGCCCCGCCTCGGCAAAAATTCGCCGGAGCACCGAGGGCATCAGCAGGATCGTGGGGCCCATGTCAAAGCGGAAGCCGTTCTGCTGCAACTGCGCCGCCTTTCCGCCGACCCAGCCGTTGCGTTCGAGCAGCGTCACGCGGTAGCCGCGCGCGGCAAGCACGCAGGCGGCGGCGAGACCGCCAAGGCCGCCGCCGACAATGATCACAGGGTCGTTGGTGCTGTTTCGCATGGGCATGTCCTTGTCATCGATGGCGCAGCTGGCGCAGCAGGGCGAAAAGGGCGCGCAGCCGGGCACCCATCGAGGAGCCGTGCGCTGCCCGCAGGTAGGCGCTGAACAGCGCTTCATCGCCCGGGCGCTCGGCGTGCAGGTGCGGGAGAAAATTGCCGCGACGGGTTTGAATGGTCTTCAGCGTCGTCATCTGCAGCAGCCCCGCAGCGCCGCGGGTCGTGCCATACCCGCTGGCCCGCCGGCCACCAAACGGGATGCGGGGGTCGGCAGTCGGCGCCACCGCGTCGTTGATCGTGACGCTGCACACGGTGAGGCGTGCGGCGAGCGCCAGCGCCGCGGGCAGCGGGCCGAAAATCGACGCCCCCAACGCGTAGCTGCAGGCGTTGGCCGTCGCCGCGAGCTGGTCGCCGTCGGTGGGCAAAATTGAAAGCAGCGGCAGGAACAGATCCGCGTTTGCCAGCGGCATCTCCGGCGTGACATTGGTGAACAGCTGCGGCGTCATCTGCGCGGCATCGCCCGGCGGGGGGGTCAACCGGCGGGCGCCCAGCCGCATCGAGCGTTCGGCCACATCCATCGCCGCATGGAACACCGCCGGCGCGACCGCGATCGCCGGGGCAGCCCCAAGCCGCTGAAGCAGCGTCTGCTCGAAACGTTCTACCAGCGGCCGCGCCACGAGGATGCGCCGCGGGGCAATACAGGTCTGCCCTGCGTTGAGCAGCGACGCAAAGCAAATCGCATCGACCGCGCGTGAAACATCAGCACCCGGCATCACGACCGCGGCATCGCAGCCGGAAAGTTCGAGGACGGATGGCGTCTGGTGGCGCGCACAGGCCTGCTGCACCGCTGCCCCCGCGCGGCTGCCGCCGGTTAAGAACACCTTGTCAACCCCCGCCTCGATCGCCGCGATGCCTGCCTCCGGCGCTTCGTCAAGGAGCATCAGCGCCCCCCGCGGCAGTCCGCAGGCGGTCAGCAGCCGCGCCAGAGCGTTTGCCGCGGCGCTCGCCCCCTTCCCCGGTTTGAGCAGCACCGCGTTGCCCGCGGCGAGGGCCTGCAGCACCTGCACCCCGGGGAGAAACAGCGGATAATTGGCCGGCCCCAGGATCAGCACCAGCCCCAGCGGCTCGCGTCGAATCTCGCTTTTTACGCGCCCCAGCCACAGGGGCTTGCCGCGCCGCCCGAGGCGTTGCGCTCGCAGCAGGCCCGGCGCGTTGGTTTCAAGAAACCGACACGCGGCCAGCAGCGGGAGCACTTCCGAAGTGAGCACCTGCGCGCGACTCCGGCTGCTGCTGCCCACCGCTTCGACCAGGTCGGCGGAACGTTCCGCCGCCATCTGCCGAAAACGCCGCAACACCGCCAGCCGCCTCGCCAGCGTCACCGCCCCCCACGCGGCCTGTGCGATTCTGCCCGCGCGCACGGCCTCCTCGACCGAGCCGCGCACCGCGATGCCTTCTGCCGTCAGCATGTTCAGCTCTCCAGCGCCATCACTTCAGACTCCGCCACTTCTTCCGGATCCGCGAGAGAAGGTGACACGCCCTCGCCCTTGACCCCGAGGTCTTCCAGCAGCAGCCGCGACGTGATCTTCGCCGATTCAAAAATCACCGGCAGCCCGCTTCCCGGATGCGTTCCGCCTCCCACCAGATACATGCCCTCAAACTCCTCGAAGCGGTTTTGCGGGCGCAGGTGCAGCATCTGCCGAAACGTATGCGCAAGGTTAAAGGTCGCCCCGAGATGGATGGCGTAGCGGCTGTCCCAGTCCGCCGGCGTGACCACCTTCTCGTACACGATACGCTCCTGAAGGTCGGGAATCCTGAGCTTGTGCAGTTGCGCCAGCGCCAGATCGCGGTATCGCCCCTTGTGTTGCTCCCAGTCGATGTTGGCATGCTGGTGCGACACCGGCAGCAACACATACAGCGTCGACATGCCCGGGGGCGCCAGCGTCGAATCGCTGATGCAGGCATTCTGCACATAGAAAGAAGGGTTTTCCGACAGCGTGTGATCGCGCTCGATCTCCTGCAGGTTCTTGCGGTAATCCCCCGCCAGGAAAATGTTGTGGTGCTGCAGGTCCGGCAACGTTCCGCGGATGCCCAGGTAGAGCATGAAGGTGGAACAGGAAAATTTCTTGCTTGCGATTTTGCGGTCGCTCCAGCGGTTCCTCAAACGGTCGGGAACCAGCGACGACATCGCCCGCGCAAAGTCTGCGTTGACCACCACAGCATCGGCCGTCTGGCGGCCATTTTTCGTCCGCACCCCAATGGCGCGGCGACCGCGGAACAAAATCTCCTCCACCGGCTCATCAAGCGCAATCTCGACGCCCAGCTCCTCCGCGCAGCGCGCCATCGCCGCCGTGATCGCGCCGCACCCGCCGATGGGATGGAACACGCCATGCTCATATTCAAGAAACGACAGGATCGAGAACAGGCTGGGGCAGACAAAAGGCGACATGCCCAGGTACTTCGACTGAAAGCAGAAACTC
>CALCHA010000452.1 GCA_937901265.1 uncultured Phycisphaerales bacterium | reverse complement strand
AACGGACATTTATTTTGACCCGCTGATCTTCCCGATCGTCACGGGGCAGGAAGAGGTGCGCCACCTCGCCATTGAGACGTTAGAGGGCATCCGGCGCATCGCGGCGGAATTTCCCAACTGCCACACGACGCTGGGGCTGTCGAACGTATCGTTCGGACTTAAACCGTACGCGCGGGTGGTGATCAACTCCGCGTTTTTCAACGAATGCGTGAAGGCGGGCCTCACCAGCGCGATCGTCCACGCCAGCAAGATTTTGCCGCAAAATAAAATCGATCCCGAACATTATCAATGGGCGCTCGATCTGATCTACGACCGCGTCGGGCCGGATTACAACCCGCTCGGACTGCTCTCGACGCTCGGCGCGCCGCCCAAGGTGGAGGCCGCGCAGCTCGAATCGCTGCCAATCGAACAGCAGCTTCAGCGGCACATTATCGACGGTGACAAGCAGAATCTCGTCGCCCACCTCGAAGAAGCACGCCAGAATTATGCGCCGCTCGACATCATAAACGATCATCTGCTGGCCGGCATGAAAACGGTCGGCGAGCTCTTCGGGTCGGGCCAGATGCAGCTTCCCTTCGTGCTGCAATCGGCCGAGGTGATGAAGGCCGCCGTCGCCCATCTCGAACAGTACATGGAAAAAATCGAGGGACAAAGCCGCGGCAAACTGGTGCTGGCGACGGTGAAGGGCGACGTTCACGACATCGGCAAAAATCTCGTGGACATCATTCTCTCGAACAACGGCTTCACCGTGTTCAACCTCGGGATCAAGCAGCCCATCGACAACATCGTGGCCAAGGCGCGGGAGGTCGGCGCCGATGCCGTCGGGCTGTCGGGGCTGCTGGTGAAATCGACGCTGGTGATGAAGGACGACCTGCTGGAATTAAACCGGCGGGAGCTTGCGTTTCCGGTGATTCTCGGCGGGGCGGCGCTCACCCGGAAATATGTCGAGCAGGACCTGCGGAATCTTTATCGCGGCCCGTTATTTTTCGGCAAGGACGCCTTCGAGGGCCTGCGCGTGATGGAGGCCATCGCGACGGGCAAGGCGAAGGAGATGCTGGTGCAGACCGGCGTACCGGAGGAGCGCGCTGCGGCATATTGCGGGGGCGGGCTGCCGGGCGCCGAGGCCGTTTCGTTCGCGAACGCCGCCGAGAACGCCGCCGCGCTGCCGTCACCCAACGCTTTTGCCGTCTCGGACATCAACCGCGACGTGCCCATCCCCACAGCGCCGTTCCTGGGCTCGCGTGTGGTGAAAGATATCCCCGTCGATCAAATCTTCCCCTACCTCGACGAAGTCGCGCTCTTCCGCGGGCAATGGCAGTTCAAGACCGGCAACCGAACGCGCGACGAGTTCCGCAAGTGGACCGAAGAGACCGTCCGGCCGATTTTCAACCGCGTCAAGCAGACCGTGCGCGATCTCGGCATCCTGCATCCCGCCGTTGTGTATGGCTATTTCCCCGCGCAGGCGGACAAAAACGATCTGGTCATTTATCACGATGATCAGAAAGCCGAACGCGTCCGCTTTCATTTTCCGCGGCAGCCCGGCAAGAAACGCTGGTGCCTTTCCGATTTCTTCGCGCCGCGGGAGTCCGGCCGGATGGACATCGCCGCTTTTACCTGCGTCACGATGGGCCCGGACATCACCGTTTACGAGAATAAGCTGCGCGAGGCGGGCGACTACACGGAATACCTCTACATGCACGGCATCGGCGTGCAGATGGCTGAGGCCCTCGCCGAAATGTGGCATAAACGCGTGCGGCAGGAGTTGGGCATCGCGATCGGCGACAGCCCCAACCTGCGCGAGATGTTCGCCTGTCATTTCCAGGGCTGCCGTTATTCCTTCGGCTACCCCGCCTGCCCCAACGTCGAGGATGAGCTGCAGCTTTTCGAACTGCTCGACCCGCGGCGGATCGGATGCGCTCTGACCGATAGCTGCTTCATCACGCCGGAGCAGTCCACCAGCGCGCTCATCAGTCATCATCCGCAGGCGCGCTATTTCAACGTGGATTGACTCGGGCGACGGATGTGCATGAAGTAGCGGGGCGGGAGTTTACGGGAAGTGCACGGGGTGCTTTCGCGGGGTTCGGGGTGCCGCTATACTCCGTGCCCTATGCTCAACCGCGTTCGCCGATACCTGTTGATCGCCGCCCTGGGCGCGATTCCGCTTTTCGCCGTCGCCGTCCATGCCGCGCCCGCCGGCTGGGAGCTCCGCAATGGCTCGTGGGTGCCGCTGATCCCGCCCGGCGACGGCACGCCCGAGGCGCAGGTCGCCCAATTGATGAAGGACCTCGACGCCGGCCACGACGCCGACGTCATCCACAACGCGAAACGCTGGATTCAACGCAACAAAACCAACCCGCTCATGCC
>CALCHA010000451.1 GCA_937901265.1 uncultured Phycisphaerales bacterium | reverse complement strand
TATGTGTATTCGCCAAGGCAAGGCTTTCGAAGGCACCGGAGAATGCTGCGACGGTGGGCGAATCGTCGATGGTTTTACACCGGCTTCTCAGTTTCCGCCCCCGCTCGGTCCGGACGCGATGCAGGAGATGTGGGGAATCTTGAGGCCTGAACCCCTGGGCGGCTCTTTGCATAGTCTTTCCTTCTGGCGGCGGGCGAGACGCGCGCGGTCGGTCCTCTGCGATTGCCCTGGGGATGCGGCGGGGGGCGGTGTACTTTTTTAGACTGGGGGGCTACTGTCATTGCGTTGCATCCCTTCCCCCCTGCGAGATCATGCCGATGTCTGCCGCCGCCCTTCCTTCTGAATTGCTTTTGCCGGCCTCTCGCGAGGGAGCGGCCCGGGCGGGTGCGCTGGTGGCGGCTGGCAAGTTGGTGGTGGTACCGACGGAGACGGTGTACGGGGTGGCGTTGGGGCTGCCCTCTTCGGCCGCGCGCGCGGCGGGGCAGGCGATTCGGGAGCGGGTGCAGCCGGGCATCGCTCGTCACTGGGTGGTGCATGTACCCACGCCGGAGGAGGCCTTGGGATGGGTGCCGGGGGTTTCGAATCTCGGTCGCCGGCTGATCACCAAGGCGCTGCCGGGGCCTGTGTCGTTTCAGGTAAAGCTCACGCCCGAGGACGCCGCGAAAGCGGCCGCACGGCTGGGAGCGGCGGCGAATGAGGTGATCGCCGACGGATTTTTGACGCTGCGTTGCCCGGACTTCGCGTTTACGCAGGAGATGCTGGCGGCGGCCGGGGTGCCGGTGGCGATGATTGGGGCGGCGTCGGCCACGGGCGGGGGGGTGTTCGAGCTGTCCGACCTGCCGGAATCCACCGCGCAGGAGGTGGCCGGGGCCATTGACGGGGGGCCGACGCGGTATCGCAAGCCCTCGACGCTGGTGCGTTTGGATGCGACGGGAGCGGGGACGTTTTCGGTGGCGCGGGCGGGGGTGATCGATGAACGGATCCTGCAGCGGCTGGCTGATTTTACGGTGCTGTTTATTTGTTCGGGCAATACCTGCCGCTCGCCGATGGCGGCGGCGTTGGCGACGAGCATGCTGGCGAAGAAGCTGGGGGTGCGGCCGGAGGAGTTGCCGCTGCGTCATGTGGTGGTGCAGTCGGCGGGGGTGCACGCGCAGCGGGGAATGCGGGCGGCGCGGGAGGCGGTGGACACGGTCAAGCAGATGGGGGCCGACCTTTCCGCCCATTTCTCCCAACCTGCCACCGTGGATGTATTGCGGCGCGCCGATGTCATTTATACAATGACGCAGGCCCACCGGGACGAACTCGTGGAAATCTTTCCGGGGGCAGCTGGCAAGACCCAGCGGATCGATCCGCGGGGCGACGTCCCCGATCCGATTGGAGCGGGCGTCGGGGCCTACCGTGAGGTGGCTGGCCGGCTGGTGGAGTTGTTGGAACAACCGTTGAGTGGACTGGCCTTATGAAAGTGGCAATTGCCTGTGATCACCGCGGTTACGCGATCAAGCAGAAGATCACGGCGCAGATTGCCGACCGTGGACACGAGGTGGTGGATTTCGGAACGGATGGGCCGAAGCCCTGCGATTACCCCGATTTCGCGGTTCCCGCCGCGCGGGCGGTGGCGCTGGGGCAGGTGGACCGGGGCATCCTTATAGATGGATCAGGGATTGGGGTGTCCATCATTGCGAATAAGCTTCCGGGGGTGCGGGCGGCGATTTGCCACGACGAGTTGACGGCCGAGATTTCGCGGCGGCACAACGATGCGAATGTTCTGTGTTTTGCGGCCGACCTTTTGGGGGATGAGCTGATCCGCCGGATTACTGATGCGCGGCTGGTGCCGCCGCTTGAACAGGGGCGGCATTCGAGTCGGGAGGAGCGACTGGCGGCATAGGAGCGGCAGCTGTTTGGCGGGGAGGCGGAGGCGGCGGTGAAGGGGGTGCATGTGGGGGATTCGGTGACGAACGTTTGAGGCGGCGAAAAAAAAGCGATCGAGAGGGGTTGACGGGGGGCGAAAATCTGTTACAATTCCTCTTCTCCGGTCGGGAACGCGAGTGAACGACGGGACGGGAAACTGCGAGAGATTGCAGGGAACTGAGCTCTTTGACAATTGAACACGGTTTGGACGCCACGAGGATGTGGTGATGTCCGCA
>CALCHA010000450.1 GCA_937901265.1 uncultured Phycisphaerales bacterium | reverse complement strand
CGTCCTCGCCCTCGCCACCTCCCCCAACCTGCCCTCCACCCTCGGCCCCGCCACCACGGTCATCACCGAGCCCTGCGATAAGAACGGCCTGCCCGATTACGCCGCCGCTCTCAACGCCCGCTACGGCAAAGACGTCACTCCCGACAACAACGCCGCCATCCCCTGGCTCCATCTTATGGGCGACAAAATCCTCCCCGAAGATGCCCGCTCCGCGACCCTCAAAGCCCTTGGCACCACGGCCAGCCCTCCCGAGACGGCCCTCTGGTCCACCAAGAACCTCCCCGCCAACCTCGCCACCACCGCCGCCCAACTCTGGAAGCCCGCAGACTTCCCCGCCATCGCCGCATTCCTCAAGGACCGCGGCGCGCTGCTCGACCAGCTCGTCGCCCTCTCCGAAAAACCACGCTGGTTCTGGCCCGCCCTCACCAGCCCCGACGGGATCTACGTTTCCGTCGCACCCTCGTACAGCGGCGTCCCCGACCTCCTCCGCGCCCTCGCCTCCCGCGCCACCCAGCGCGCCGCCGCCAACGATTTCCCCGGCTTCCAGCAGGACACATCCGCCCTCCTCCACCTCAGCGAGCTTCTCGCTACCGGCCCCACCACCCTCGACCGCATCCTCGCCGCCCGCGCCCAATCGCTCGCTTTGAGCGCTCTGTCCGCGGCCGCCGATGCCCACGCCTTTTCTCCCGACCAATGGAACCAGCTCGCCGCCCCAAATATCTCCGCCATCGATGTTCTCGAACCCTTTGACATCCTCCAGCGCTATCTTTATCTCCGCGCCATCGAACTGATCGCCATCGGCGCTCTGGACCACCTTCCAAAACAGCCCGGCGAGCTCGACGACCCCCTCCTCGACGCCGCCGTCAAGCACCGCCGGCAACTCGACTGGAACCTGATTCTCGAACGGATCAACGCCGACTGGGACGAGACTTCCAAGATTCGCCGCATGCCGCCCGGCCCCGCGCGCACGGCCGCCGGGGAGGCCTTCCAGCGCCGCCTTCACAACGCCGTCAGCGACGCCATCGAGGGCCCCACCGGTCTAGAACCCCGCCCCAACGAATCGTGGCAGGCCTATTCGCTGCGCCTCGAAAGTGTCAACGTCGCCATCAGCCCCATCGGCATACGCGTGGAAGACCTCGCCAAACGCCAGGACGACGCTGCCGCCACCGCGACCAAGCTCCACACGCTCCTCTCCCCCACCCACTGAGCCACGCGTTCCCATGCTTCACGTTTCGCGGGTGCCCGGTGTGGTCCGTGGTTTGATTTGGTTTTAACCCCGCTCGCGCCATTGGGCATCCTCCTCCATTTCCCTATAATCCCGCCATGAACATTATCCTCAACGGCCAACCCTTCGAGCTCCCCGACGACGCCACCGTCGCGTCCCTCATTCATCTACGGCAGCAGTCCGGCCACCTTCAGACGCCCGCCTATGCGGTGGAACGCAACAAGGAAGTGGTCTTCCGCCCCGATCACCCCACCACCCCCCTCGCCCCCAACGACAAAATCGAAATCGTCGTCATGGTCGGCGGCGGATAAAAAGACGAACGCCCCAACGCCGAACACCGAACGCCCAACGAAAGCCGAGCCCTTCATGACCACCATCACCGCTCCCACCCTTCAGAACTCCGAATTGAGCATTCAGAATTCACCTTTCGCTCTTAAGATCGGCCCCTACACCCTCCGCTCGCGCCTCATCGTCGGCACGGGCAAATACGCCTCGCTCGAGCTGATGCAGCAATGCCACGACGCCTCCGCCACCGACTGCGTCACCGTTGCGGTCCGCCGGGAACGCATCTTTGACAAATCCTCCGGCCGCAACATCCTCGAATTCATCGACCCCGCGCGATACGCGCTGCTGCCCAACACCGCCGGCTGCTTCACGGCTGACGACGCCGTGCGCGTCGCACGCCTCGGCCGCGAATTGCTGTGCCACTCCGACTACCGCGGCGCCGACTGGGTGAAACTCGAAGTTCTCGGCGACACCAAGACGCTGCTCCCCGAACCCCTCGGCACGCTGGAAGCCACGCAGATCCTGGTGAAAGAAGGCTTCCACGTGCTGGTCTACTGCTCCGACGACGTGATGCTCTGCAAGCGCCTCAAGGACGCCGGCGCCGCCGCCATCATGCCCGCCGGCTCGCCCATCGGCTCAGGGCAGGGCGTGCTCAATCCCAACAACATCCGGATCATTCTGGAAGAACTCAAAGGCCAGGATCCGGCGTTTCCGGTCATCGTCGACGCCGGCGTCGGCACCGCCTCCGATGTCGCCTTCGCCATGGAACTGGGGGTCGACGGGGTCCTGCTGAACACCGCGATCGCCGGCGCCAAGGACCCCCTTGCCATGGCCCACGCCATGAAACACGCCACCCTCGCCGGGCACCTCGCCGCCAGCGCCGGCCGAATCCCCCGCAAGTTGTACGCCACCGCCAGCAGCCCGTGGGAAGGCCGCATCACCACGTGATCACCACCCCCATTCTCCTGTACGTTCTCGCCGTCCTGTTCGTCGCCACTATTTTCCGTTCCGGCTTCGGCTTTGGTGAAGCGCTGGTCGCGGTGCCGCTGCTGGCCTTCCGATTGCCCGTCGCGACCGCCGCTCCGCTGGCGGTGGCCGTCTCCATCACCGTGGCCGCGATTGTCGTCTCGCAGGACTGGCGGCACATCCATGTCCGCAGTGCCGGGGGGCTCCTCCTCGCCACCCTTCTGGGCCTCCCCGTCGGGCTGCTGCTGCTGGCCCGGGCCAACGAACACGCGATCAAAATCCTTCTCGCTCTTTTTCTCATCTCCTTCTCCACCTGGCTTCTGACCTCGGGAAAAAAGCTCCGCCTCGATCAGGACCACCGCGGGTGGCTCTTCTCCTGCGGATTCGCCGCCGGCCTCCTTGGCGGTGCGTTCGGTATGAATGGCCCCCCGCTGGTCATTTACGGGGCGCTCCGCCGCTGGTCGCCGCAACATTTCCGCGCCACGCTGCAGGGCTATTTCCTGCCCGCCAGCATTTGCGGCCTCGTGGGCTTCATCCTCACGGGCCTCTGGACTCCCATGCTCACGCGGCTCTATCTGCTGTCCCTGCCACTCGTGATCGTCGCGACGCTCATCGGCCGGGCGATCAACCGCCGCCTCTCCGGGCACTCGTTCCTCACCTACCTGTACCTGGCGCTGCTGGCCAACGGCCTGCTGCTGCTCCTGCGCACCTGCTTTTCCTGAGTCATCAGCGGCGCACCACTTTCGCCCGCTCGGCCGGAGGCAACGCATCGAGCAGCTTCAAGAACACGCCGTTGGTCCAGCCAAAGCCCACGACGTTCTGCGAGTAGCCCACCTGCACATCCACATCGGAAGAAGCCGTCACCACATCGTACTTCTCGCGCAGCGTGCCTTCGCGCCGATAGTTTTCCACGATCATCCGCAGCCACTTCTCGGACAGGCCATCGGCGTCCTGCACATAGCCATAGCGGCGCAACCCCTCGACCGCGAGCATCTGCAGCGGCGCCCAGCCGAAGGGATAATCCCACTGCACGCCGGTCTTGTGGGTGCTGGTCGCCAAACCTCCCGCGCGCTCGAGATCCGGCAGATGCCCCGCCACTCGCCGCGCCTGATCCTCCGACGCCGCCCCTGCCCAGAGCGGCCAGAACATCGTGGCAAACTCATACGTCGATGCTTTGCCCGCCACAAAATCATAATCCACGTACATCCCCCGCTGCTCATCCCACAGATAGTTGTTGATCGCCGCCTGCCGCGCCGCCGCACGCTGTCGCCACGTCACCGCGTCGGCGGTCTTCCCCAGCCGCCACGCCATCATCGCCAGGTCCATCTCCTCCTTATACAACAGCGCATTGAGCCCCACCGCCGCAAAATGATGCGTCGCCCCGCCGTAGGGCCCAAAGCGAAAGCTGACATCAAACCCGCTCGAGCGCATCGCCCGATCCCCCTTGTAAAAATCATCCGTCAACGCCCACGCCTTGCCCCCTTCCTGCACCATAGGCGTGTCCGCTGATTTAACCCCATCTATTTTCCGTTTCATGCTTTTGAGAAGATGTGTGTGTGCAAACACAAGGAGCCACGCATGCACCGAGTATCAACAGCATCACGAGAACAGTTTTGGCGGG
>CALCHA010000449.1 GCA_937901265.1 uncultured Phycisphaerales bacterium | reverse complement strand
GCGGCATTGGCGGGGCGGATGGAAATGACCGCTAACGAACGCGGATGAACGCAGGTTTTTTTGATTGGGTCGTGTATTGAAGCCGTGGGAAATTGAAGAACTTCGGCGGGCGGTCAAGGGAAAATGGCTGGCCCGTGGCAAACAGGGGTTCAGCGGGCGCGTCGTCATCGACAGCCGCAAGCTGGTCGAGGGGGATTTGTTCATCGCGATTGTCGGGCGCACGCATGATGCCCACCAATTTGTCGGACAGGTCATCGCCCACCACCCCGCGCTGGTGATCGTCCACCGCGAACCCGCTCCGGAAATTCTGGCACAGGCGACGGCGGAGGATGTCTCCCTGCTGCTGGTGGAAGACACGCTCGCCGCGCTTAACCGCCTGGCCGCCGCCTACCGCGCGACGTTGCGGTCCAAGGTCATCGCGGTGGGGGGGAGCAATGGCAAAACGACCACCAAGCGGATCATCCACACGCTGCTGTGCGAGAAATTCGGGCCCGAGGGGGGCCACGCGAGCCCGAAGAGTTTCAACAACAACATCGGGATGCCCCTGACGCTTCTGGAAGTCGATCCGGGGCATGACTACGTCGTGCTGGAGGTCGGCACCAACGCTCCGGGTGAAATTGCGGCGCTGGGCGCCGTCTGCCGCCCCGACATCGCGGTGATCACCAACATCGGGCTGGAGCATCTGGAACAGCTTGGCGATCTGGAAGGGGTGGCGCGGGAGGAAGCCGCCATCGCCCCCTTCGTCGCCGAGGGCGGCACGCTGGTGCTTCCCGCGGATGCCCCGGAGCTCCTTGCCATCCTGCGCACGGCGACTTCCCAGAAAATTCTCATCGGGCGCGGCGAGGGCGGCGGCGACATGGCGGTGACCGAACTGGAGGAATCCGCCGACGGCTTGCGGTTCTCCATCAACGGTCGGGGCCGCTACCATCTGCCCTTGCTGGGGGAACACAATGCCGCCAATGCCCTGATGGCGATCGCCGTGGCGCGGCGGCTGGGCCTCACCGACGAGCAGGTGGCGGCGGGACTGCTGAAAGTGACCCCCGCCGACGGTCGCCTGCAACCCCTGTCGCTGGGCGGTTGGACCATTCTCCACGACGCCTACAACGCCAACCCCAACTCGATGGAAGCGGCGCTCAAGACCTTCGCGCGGGTGGGCGGGCCGGGACGCAAGGTCGCGGTGCTCGGTGATATGCTGGAGCTTGGCTCATCGAGCGAGGCGATGCACCGCAGCGTCGGCGCGATGGCCGCGACGTGGAAGGTGGGACTGCTGGTGGCGGTGGGACCCCAGATGAAGGCCGCCGCCACCGTGGCGGCCGCGGCGGGGGTGGAAGGGGTCCATTTTGCGAATATCGCGGAAGCCTGCCGGGCGATCCGCGAGTTGCTCCGGCCGGGGGATGTGCTGCTGCTCAAGGGCTCGCACGGGATGGAGCTGGAAAAAATTCTGGATGTGTTGCGGGCGGAACAGCCGCTGGCCGCGGCACCGGCGTAGGACAAAAGGACGACCTTGCTCTATCAACTCTACATGTGGGCGTCGCGGCACAGCTGGGTGTCGGAGAATGGCATGTTCGCCGGCGTCATCTTCCGCGCCGCCGGGGCGATCATGCTCTCGTTCCTGATCGTGCTGCTCTGCGGCGGCCGCGTCATCCGCTGGCTGCTCAAGCAGAAGGTCGGCGATCGCCCGGAGTTCCACAACGCCACCTTGAACGAGCTGACCAAGCACAAGGGCAACACCCCGACCATGGGCGGAATCATGATCATCGGGGCGATCGTGGTCAGCACGCTGCTGCTGGCGGACATCGGCAATTTTTACGTCGATATGGCCCTGTTGTGCCTGGTCTACCTGGCGGGGTTGGGGGCGATTGACGACTGGCTCAAGCTGACCACCGCGCGGCGGACGCCCGGCAGCCGCGATGGGCTGATCGCCTGGGAAAAAATGGTGTTCCAGGTCGGTCTCGGCGTGCTGCTGGCGGTGTTCATTTACTACCACCCCAACAAGCTCCCCGACCAGGCCGCCGACGCCACCGCCAACGCCCATCGGCTGAACTGGCCTTTTGTGCCCAGCACCGTGACGCTGACCTGGTGGCTCTTCGCGATCCTGACGGTCATCGTCATTACCGGCACCAGCAATGCGGTCAACCTGACCGATGGTATGGACGGGCTGGCGGGGGGGTGCATGGCCATCGTCGCGTTTGCGTTTTTGGCGCTCGCGTATGTGACGGGCGATTATCGCTGGGCGCCGCTGCTCCATTTCACCTGGGTGCAGCATTCGGGAGAACTGGCGGTGGTCTGCGGGGCGATCACCGGTTCCTGCCTCGGGTTCCTCTGGTACAACTGCAATCCGGCGCAGGTCTTCATGGGGGACACCGGCTCGCTGGCGCTTGGCGGGGTGATCGGCTACGTGGCGATCGTCATTCGGCAGGAGCCGATGCTGCTGCTGATCGGCGGCATCTTCGTGATCGAGGCCAGCTCGGTGATCATGCAGGTCGGGTACTTCCGGGCCACCGGGGGCAAGCGGATTTTCCTCTGCTCGCCGATCCATCATCATTTTCATTTGAAGGGCTGGAGCGAGCAGCAGGTGGTGGTGCGGTTCTGGCTGATTTCCGGCCTGTGCGCGGCGTTCGGCCTGGCGACGGTGAAGCTGCGGTGAGGGCGGAAGCGGCTGGCGACCGCGGCCAAACGACGGCGGGACGGAAGGGAACCACGGATGAACACGGATGAACGCGGATGGAGTTGCGGGGATCAGCGTTTGGGGAGGAGGAGGGGGGGGCTGGGTTTTTGGGAGGGGCGGAGGGTGAAGCGTGGGGTGCGAATGATGCGGATGGGGTTGGTGTTGGTGGCGTGAAGTGCGGGGAGGGAGAGG
>CALCHA010000448.1 GCA_937901265.1 uncultured Phycisphaerales bacterium | reverse complement strand
AGCCGATCGGGTCGATGGGCAACGACGCGGCGCTGGCGTGTCTGAGCGATCAGCCGCGGATGCTGTATGACTATTTCAAGCAGACTTTTGCGCAGGTGACGAATCCGCCTTTGGATTCGGACAAGGAAAAGATCGTGATGTCGCTGGAGGCGTACATCGGGCCGGAGCGGAATCTTCTGGCGGCGACGCCGGAGCATGCGCATCGGCTGCGGATCGAGCATCCGATCCTCACGAACGATGAGCTGGCGAAGCTCAAGGAACTGGCGCATCGGGGGTGGAAGACGAAGGTGATCGACATCGTGTTCGACCGCGCCGGCGCCGGTGACGGGACGAAGCTGATGGCAGCGCTGGATCGGATTTGTGCCGAGACGACCCAGGCGATTAAGGACGGTTACAGCCTGGTGATCCTGTCGGACCGGGCGATGAGTTACGACAAGGTGGCGTTGCCGTCGCTGCTGGCGGTGGGCACGGTGCACCATCACCTGGTGAAGACGAATCAGCGGACGGCCATCGGCATCGTGATGGAAACGGGCGAGGCGAGAGAAGTGCATCACCAGGCCATGCTGGTGGGCTATGGGGCCGACGCGATCAACCCCTACCTGGCGTTTGAGACGCTGTGGGATCTGCGGGTGCAGAAGAAGATCGACGTAAAAGACGAGAAGACGATCGTCAAGAATTACATCAAGGCGATCGATAAGGGGCTGCTGAAGGTGATGTCGAAGATGGGGATTTCGACGCTGCAATCGTACAAGGGCGCGCAGATTTTTGAAGCGGTGGGGTTGAACAGCGCGGTGATCGGCAGGAGCTTCGTGGGCACGGCATCGCGGGTGGAGGGCGTCGGCTTTGAAGTGCTGGCGAAAGAAGCGGTGCGGCGGCATGAAATCGGCTTCCCCGCGCGGCAGGAATCGAGGCAGCTTCCGGTGCTCCCCAATGGCGGACAGTATCACTGGCGGCAGCAGGGCGAGCGGCATCTGTTTTCGCCGGAGGTGATCTCGAGCCTGCAGCAGGCGACCTGGGCGGAGCAGGGCTCGGAGGGGAGCCGGGCGGCCTATGCCCGGTACGCCAAGGCGATCAACGAGCAGGCCGGGGCGCTGTGCACGCTGCGCGGGATGTTCCGGATCAAGGTCGCCGGCGAAACCGGCGGGACGGCGGTTCCGCTGGAGGAAGTGGAGTCGGCCAAGGAAATTGTGAAGCGCTTCTGCACCGGGGCCATGTCGCTGGGGTCGATCGCGACCGAGGCCCACGAGGCCTTGGCGATGGCGATGAACCGGCTGGGTGGCAAGAGCAATACGGGCGAAGGGGGCGAAGATGCGCGGCGGTTCAAGCCGGTGCCGGGCGAGGTGTGGGCCGATGGCGAGCCGAAGATTCGGCGGTCGGCGATCAAGCAGGTGGCGTCGGGGCGTTTCGGCGTGACGATGAACTACCTGACGAACGCGGACGAGCTGCAGATCAAGATGGCGCAGGGCGCCAAGCCGGGCGAAGGCGGTCAGCTTCCCGGACACAAGGTGGACAAGTACATCGGCGAGCTGCGGCATTCGACGCCGGGCGTGCAGCTGATTTCGCCACCCCCCCACCATGACATTTATTCGATCGAGGACCTGGCGCAGCTGATTCATGACCTGAAGAACGCCAACCGGGCGGCGCGCGTGAGCGTGAAGCTGGTGGCGGAAGTCGGCGTCGGCACCGTCGCCGCGGGCGTGGCCAAAGCGCACGCGGATCACATCCTGATCGCGGGGCACGATGGCGGCACGGGCGCAAGCCCGCTGACGTCGATCAAGCATGCGGGCGGGCCGTGGGAAATCGGTCTGGCCGAGACGCACCAGACGCTGGTGCTCAACGACCTGCGGAGCCGGGTGACGGTGCAGGTGGATGGGCAGCTCAAGACGGGGCGTGATGTGGTGATCGGGGCGCTGCTGGGGGCTGAGGAGTTTGGGTTTGCGACGGCGCCGCTGGTGACGCTGGGGTGCATCATGATGCGGGCGTGTCATCTGAACACCTGTCCGGTGGGCATTGCGACACAGGACCCGGCCCTGCGGAAGAAATTCGCGGGGAAGCCGGAGTATGTGATCAACTTCTTCTTCCTGCTGGCGGAAGAAGTGCGGCAACTGATGTCGCAGATGGGCTTCCGGACGTTCGAGGACATGGTCGGGCGTGCAGACCTGCTGGATGTCAGCGAGGCGATCAAGCACTGGAAGGCGCAGGGCCTGGACCTGTCG
>CALCHA010000447.1 GCA_937901265.1 uncultured Phycisphaerales bacterium | reverse complement strand
CCCGGGCGGGGTCCCGCTCGACCGAGATGACCTCGCCGCGATCGCCCATCCGGGTTGCGGTTGCCGCAGGTCCATCGTCGATTTGCTCGAGCCATCCTTCACCAGCCGCGCCAGCGGATCCCCCAGCGTGGCGGGCAATCCGAGTTTCTGGGCCAACTGCTGGCAGATCGCCACATAGCGCGACTCGCCGCCCACAAAAATGACGCGGTTGATCGAAGGTGCCCCGCCATCCATGCGCTGCGGATAAATGCTCTCGTAGTAGCGGATGCACAATCGCAGCTCGGTCAGCAGAAGTTCGAGCGGGTCCGCGGTCACCCGGGCCAGGCGATCCAGCGTTTCCGGATCCAGCGCCGGGTGGGCATCGGGGCGGCCCAGGGGATGCCCGTCGGCCGCGGAGCTCAACGCCAAAACGCCGGCGGGCAGCCGCGCCGCCTGCGCGTGCTCGGCCGCACGCAGCCGCAGTTCCCGCGCCGCGCCGACCGCAATCTTGAACGCCTCCGCCACCCGCCGATTCAGCAGATCGCCCCCCACCGGTATATGCTTGGCAAAAGCCAGATTTTTTCCATGGGCGATCACCACGTGCGTTGCCCCTGCTCCCATATCGATGAACAGGGTCGCAATGTTCTCATCCCCCTTGCGCCGCGACAGATGGCCGAAGCATTCGATGAGCGCCGTCGGCTCGACGTGAATGCCCACGACTTCCAGCTTCGCCTTCGAAAGCAGGGCCAGGTGGCGGTCCACCGCATCGCGCGGAGCCGCCATCAAAATGATTTCCTGTTTGGCTTCCTGATGCTGATACACGTCCCCCGCCACCGTGTGCCGCAGCACCGCCCGATGCGGATCGAAGGGCAGCTTGCCCGCCGCTTCAAAGGGCAGCGCCTTGGCGAGTTCCTCCGGCGTCATTTTCCCGACGCGGATGTGCTGCACCGCCATCTGGCTTGAGGGGAGGCACGTCACCACCTGCCGCCCTTTGAATCCGTCGGCCAGCAGCCGCTTCAGCGCGTCCGCCACAAACGCGTCCCGGTCCGCCGACTTCCCCCGCAGCTCCTCCGGAATCGTCGCTTCCGCCGCTGCAATGAGACGGTGCTGCCCCTCCTTGGGCTCCACCTGCAGCAACTTGAGAGTGTCCGTGCCGATGTCCACGGCGATAGGGCTGACGCGGCCGGCAAACCAGGAAAGAACCATGAGACGCTCCGGACGCCCGTGAGGCGGCAATAGGCAAGTGCGGCGCGGAAGGTCCGCATCCATCTCTCGATCTATCGGTGGGGGAGCTTGGGGGGTTGAGGAAAGGCAGGTGGGATTTGCCGTCACCCCCTACCGGGGCACTGCCCGGGGCACTGACCGGATCAGGGGGTTGTTTTCCGGACCTCCCCCCGCGTGACGCGCCTACCACCACCGCCACGCCTTTTTTCTCGGCCGCGGCGATGAAACGTCAGTAAAGAATCGCAATATACAAGCCGCGATGCCGCGCCCCGACCATCCCGCCCGACCACACCTCAGAGAGCACTTCCACCCGGCCGCGGCGTCGCCGCTGCACGGATTCCACAAACGCTTCCAGCTCCTCCGCCGGCGGAAGGTGCGCCGTCGCGCGCAGGTCCGTGATGATTGGCCGAACGAAATCGACCTCCGATCGCTGGATCAACAGTTTGTTGGACACGCCACGCTCCCGCAGCACCAGGTACAAAAGCGTGTACCCCGCCAGAATCCCCAGCGCCGCAATGCTCCCGCCAAATGCCGTGTCCGCGTGGTTCAGGTTCGGCCCCAGCGGTGCCCCCAGCGTCACCACCTGCCCATCCCACGCCGTCACCTCGATCCCCATCGCCGTGGTCAGCGGAAGCTCCGTCCGCAGGTAGGCGTTCATCTCGCCCAACGAGTTGTCTTGCTCTTGCGCCATCGCTGCCGCCCCTACGCCCCGTCCGCCGCACAATCCACCGCCAGCACCGGCACCGGTGCCCCGGGCTTGTGCACAAACGCCGGCACCAGACACAAAAATTCCAGCGTCTCGGGCCCCTCATTGCGGAACTGGTGGACTTCGTTTGCCGGCACATACAGAACATCCCCCGCCCCGATCCGCTCCTCCCGCCCATTGCCAAAAACCACCCCCTCGCCGCCCAGGATCACCACCTCGTGCTCGTAATCGTGGGAGTGCTTCGGCGTACACCCGCCGCTGGCGACGAAAAACCGCCGCATCGCAAACGTCGGACAGCCATCCGCCGGCCCGCAGAGCATCTGCATCTCAACCCCCCTGGCCCCCGCCATCGCGACAGCCACCCGGTCCACCGCCTGCATGCTTTTCTTAATCATGCCCGCAAGTATAACCACACCCTCCGAAACATCACCACTGCCCTCCTCACCTCCTCGGCGTCCCTCCGTGACCCCGGCAGCGCCTCATCACCCCTGGGCACCGCTTGCCCCAAACTCCTGCCGGCTGGAGAATGCCCGCAATACCGCCGCCCGTGCGGCTGCACCGCAGAAAAGGAACCCCCGCATGTCGCTCAAAAAGCCGCTGACGCCCCTCTTCCTCCTCGCTCTCGCCACCGCCGCCTTCGGCCACCCCGGCCACGATGCCACCACCTTCGCCGGCGGAGCCCTCCACCCGCTCACCGGCCTTGACCACCTCCTCGCGATGCTCGCCATCGGCCTGTGGGCCTCGCAGCAGGCCACCCTGCGCGCTAAAATTCTCATCCCCGTCACCTTCGTCGCCGCCATGCTCCTTGGCGGGGCCGCCACCTTCGCCGGCCTGCACCTTCCCGCCTTCCTTGATGGCCCCGGGACGGTGGCTTCCGTCCTCGTCCTCGGCCTGTTCGTCGCCATGGCCGTGCGCCTTCCCCTCGCCATCGGCATGACCCTCACCGCGGCCTTTGCAATCTGCCACGGCTATGCCCACGCACAACATCTCGTCGATCTCACCGCCGCAGGCTCCCCCGCCACCTCCCCCGTCGATTACGCCGTCGGCTTCCTCCTGACCACCGCATGTCTCCACCTTCTTGGCTTCGGCATCGGCATGGCGGCGGGACGGCTCGCGTCGCCCAAGCTCGTGCGGGCGGCCGGCGTGGCGACCGCGGCACTGGCCATCGTCTGCTTCCTGCAGATGTAACTTCGCGATTCCACCCCTTCGGAGAACCGCCATGGCTACCAGTCGACGCGAGTTTCTCACCGCTTCTGCCGCTGCGCTCACCGCCATTTCCGCCGCACAGGCACAAAACGCGCCTTCCGCTTCCGCCCCCGCCGCCGATCCCCTCCTCGACCTTCCCACCCCCGAGTCCACCCGCAAAGGCGACATGCTTTACCGCCCTCTGGGCACCACCGGCGAGACAGTCTCCCTCGTCGGCCTCGGCGGGGCGCACATCGGAAATCCCGGCCCCGACGACGCGGGCATCAAGCTCATTCGCCGCGCCATCGACAGCGGTATCACCTTCATGGACAACTGCTGGGACTATCACGACGGCAACTCCGAAGTACGCATGGGCAAGGCGCTGCAGGATGGCTACCGCAAAAAAGTCTTCCTGATGACCAAGCTCGATGGCCGCACCAGAGTCGCCGCCAACGCACAACTCGAAGAGTCGTTGAAGCGGCTGCAGACCGATGTCATTGACCTGGTGCAGTTTCACGAAAATATCCGCATGACTGACCCGGACCAATTCTTTGCGAAGGGCGGCGCAGTCGAGGCCTACACCGCGGCCCAGAAGGCCGGCAAAATTCGCTTCATCGGATTCACCGGGCACAAGGACCCGGCCATTCACCTGAAAATGCTGACGGTGGCCAAGGCACACGGCTTCCACTTCGATACCTGCCAGATGCCGCTCAATGTGATGGATGCCCACTTCCGTTCTTTCGCCCACCTGGTCCTGCCGGAGCTGCTGAAAGTCGGCACGGCGGCGCTGGCGATGAAAACCCTGGGCGGAGGAATCCTGCTGCGATCCAACACCGTTTCCGCGATCGACGCCCTGCAGTATGCCATGAACCTGCCCGTGGCCACGGTGATCTGCGGGATCGACCAGGAGCGGATTCTCGACCAGGCGCTGGAAGCGGCCAAGACGTTTAAGCCGCTGCCCAAAGAGGCGCTGGCGGCGATGCTCGCCAAAACCCGGCAAAGCGCCGCCAAGGGGGAATTCGAGTTGTTCAAGACCTCGGAACGTTTTGACGGAACGTCGCGCAATCCCAAGTGGATGGGCGTGGCTTCCTGACGCTGATTTTTCTCGACTTTCGCCCCCCCGCTCCGGCTATACTGAGCGTGACGGGAAGCCCCGTCCCGCCGCCAGGTCGGCCGCCCCCCTGAGGCGAACTGACCCGAGTCCCCAGGCCGTCAGACGTGCCCGCCCGGGCCTCCGCCCACCCGCGTTGACAATCGCAAAAGAAGGCCCCCCACCCGCCCCCGGTTGGCAGGATCGTGCAAGTCCCGATCCCCTGTCCACCCGGTTCCCTCGCGCTCGCGCCGCCACAGGCCTTCTTGAACCCGCCGGTCCCTCCCCGGCCTTCATGGAGAACTCGCGATGCAGGACGCCAAAGCCCCCGAATCCGCTTCCCTGCTCCGGCTGGTCACCACACGCCTCGATCAGGAAAACTTCCGCCAGCAGCACTGGGAGGGGTCGTTTCAGGACTACCTCGACATCGTCGCCAAAAACCCCAACGTGGCGCGCAACGCCTTCCAGCGCGTCTACGACATGATCCTCTCCTATGGCTTCGAAAAATACACCTTGATGAAGCAGGATGTCGTGCGCTACCCCTTCTTCGCCGATCCCGTCGAGGGCGGTGCCGACGCCGTCTATGGCCTCGATATGGCATTGGAGCGGCTGGTCGATCTCTTCAAATCCGCGGCACAGGGCCTGGGCACCGAAAAGCGCATCCTCCTGCTGCATGGGCCGGTGGGCAGCGCGAAATCGACCATCGCGCGGCTGCTCAAGAAGGGGCTGGAGCATTACTCGCGAACCGACGCCGGGGCCCTTTATACCTTTGCCTGGAAGAATGAACGCTTCGGCGAAGA
>CALCHA010000446.1 GCA_937901265.1 uncultured Phycisphaerales bacterium | reverse complement strand
TGGCGTGGAGGGCGTCCTCGACGCGGGCTTTTTTCTCTTTCATTTCGGATTCGGTAGCCGCCCCGACGTGGATCTGGGCGACGCCGCCGGCCAGCTTCGCGAGGCGTTCCTGGAGTTTTTCGCGGTCGTAATCGCTGGTGGTGCTGGAGATTTCGCGACGGATCTGTTCGATGCGGGACTGGATGGCGGGGGACTTGCCCGAGCCTTCGATGATGGTGGTGTTGTCGTTGTCGATTTCGACTTTCTTCGCCTGGCCGAGCTGTTGGAGGGTGACCTTGTCGAGGTCGATGCCCAGATCCTTCATGATCGCGGTGCCGCCGGTGAGGATGGCGAGGTCTTCGAGCATCGACTTCCGGCGATCGCCGTAGCCGGGGGCCTTGACGGCGGCGATCTGCAGCACGCCGCGGAGCTTGTTCACGACCAGCGTGGCGAGGGCCTCGGCCTCGATGTCCTCGGCGATGATAAGCAGCGGGCGCTTGGAGGCCTGGACTTTTTCGAGGATGGGGACGAGCTTGCTGGCGGAGGAAATCTTGTCTTCGTAGATGAGGACGTAGGCTTTTTCGAGTTCGACGGTCATGTCGTCCTGGTTGGTGATGAAGTTCGGCGAGATGTACCCGCGGTCGAACTGCATGCCTTCGACGACGTTGACGTAGGTTTCGAGGGACTTGCCTTCCTCGACGGTGATGACGCCGTCTTTGCCGACCTTCAGGAACGCGTCGGCCATGATGTTGCCGATCTCGCGGTCGTTGTTCGCCGAGATGGCGGCAACGTTGGCGATTTCATTGCGGTCGCCGGCGTTAAGCGGCTTGGAGAGCTTTTTGAGGTTGTCGGTGACGGCGAGGACGGCCTTGTTGATGCCGCGGGCAAGGGCCATGGCGTCGGCACCGGCGGCGAGGTTGCGGTAGCCTTCTTTGAAGATAGCTTCGGCAAGGACGGTGGCGGTGGTGGTGCCGTCGCCAGCGACATCGGAAGTTTTGCTGGCGGCTTCCTTGACGAGCTGGGCACCGACGTTTTCGAACTTGTTGGAGAGCTCGATTTCCTCGGCGACGCTGACGCCATCTTTGGTGACCGTGGGGGCGCCCCAGCCCTTGTCGAGCACAGCGTTGCGGCCGCGGGGTCCGAGGGTGGATTTGACGGCGGCGGCGAGCTTGGAGACGCCTTCGAGGAGAGACTTGCGGGCGGATTCATTGAAGGTGATCTGCTTGGCGGCCATGAAAGCGGCTCCTTATTTGTTTCGCCTGGGATGAGGATGATGGTGCGATCAAAAAGCCCCGGCGCGTCCCGGAGGGGGACCCACGAAGCGCCGAAGGTGCTGGGGCGAATGCAAGAAGAGTGCCACCCGTCAGAATCGCCTTCCATACGGAATGTAAGATCTGGCAATTGTGCGACTTAAAATATCTGACCTGCTGGCGATTGGGCGGCGGACGCGGCTGCCGGGGTGGCAGGCGGAGGGGGGCGCAGGGGGACATTTGTCAAAACGGCAGCCGCCTCCCCGGACGTTCGCCCGCGGGGGGACTCGTCAAGATGCCGGCACATAAAAGCGGAGCAGATTGCCGCGGCCGGTGACGTATTCGATGCGGTAGAGCATGTTCGCCGCAAAGGAGCAGGTGAAGTTGTCGCGGGGGTCGGCGAGGCGATAGAGGGAGCCGGGGGTAAAAGTTGGATGGTCGGCGGTTCCGCCGGAGCGAATTTCAAGGAGGCCAATGTCGGTGGGGACAAACAGGCGGCCATCGGAGAAGGGCAGCGGGGGCTGGCTGAGGAGCATGAAGGGAAAGGCGGGAACTTTGTGAATGGTGCCGGCATGCCAGAGCGCGATCGGCGTGCCCGTGGCCAGGCTGTTCGTGCGGCGGAGCCAGACGTCGGCGGCGGCATCGACGGCCATGACGCGGCCGTCGATGGGTTTGTCGGCGCCGCTGGCGGTCAGGCGCACGGCGGCGCCGTCGATCCAACGATCCAAAGGCGTGTTGATCCAGACGTCGCCGTGGGAATCGGGCCAGGCGACGGTGCCTCGGCCATTGCCGAGGGGAAGCCTTGGGGCAGGGGTCAGCTGAAGTTTGCCTTGATCGCAGGTTGCCAGGAACGCGGTTACAGGGGCCGTGGCGTTGTTGATGACTTGGGTGGTATCGTCGGCGAGGTAAACCTGCGAACCATCGCCCACGGCGAACAGGACGGAGATGTGTCCGGAGCGATCGCCGGCTTGTGCGAGGGCCTGAGCGGTATCGATCCAGCGGTCGCCTGTGAGGACTTTTAACTGCCGGGAGACAGCGTTGACCATCCAGATGTTGCCGGCTTTATCGGCCTGGACGTAAAGCGAGCGGCGGTCGACAGCATGGCGTGGCCCGGCGAATTTCTTGGCGAACGCGTCGTGATGTTGCTGAATGAAATCCTCGAGGAGGTCCCCTTCGGTGACGCCCTCTGTGGTGGCGAGGTACCAGCGGTTGGCGGCGGTGCAGAGGAGGCCGTCTGTTCCGGGGACGGCGGCGGCAAGGCCGAGCCGTTCAGTGCCGGGGATGATGCGTGCGGACTTGCCGTCGTAGCGGGTGAGCCCCTCCTTGGTGGTGAACCAAACTGCCCCGTCGTCGGTCTGGGCAAGGGCGGTGGGCGCGTTGGTGAGGAGCGGGGCTTCGTAGGCGACGGGCAGCGGCTTTGCGGCATCGGGCACGTCGGGGCGGAAGGCGATGAAGCCGGAATTGGTGCGGAAGAAAAGGATCTGGCGATCGGCGGCGAGCGGTAAGGCCTGGGCGAAGGGGGAATCGATCTGGCGGACGACTTTGCCGGTGGCAAGGTCAACGAGGGTGAGGCGGGGCGAGGATCCGCTGGCGGTGAGCCAGGCAAGGGAGGTGCCGGGGATGACCTGCAGCGGATAGGCCATGGGCTGCTGGAAGCGCGCGTTGCTGCGCAGGAAAGCGGCCAGAAGTTCGGGGCCGCCGCGCAGGGTGACAGCGCCGTCGGGGGCGATGGCGAGAATGCCCGCGGGGCCCGCGGGGAGTGCCGCGTTGAAGGCAGGGCCCGGAGCCACCGGCACGACCATGGAGGGGCGGGTCGCCGCAACGCCAGCGGGGGTGATGGATGTGGCGCCGACGAGCGCCGTGCCGTCAGGGAGGGCGGACAGAAACACCGGGCCACTGACCGTGAAGTTTCCCAACGTGACCGGAGCGGCAACGGTGGCACTGCCACGGCGGACCTGGTCAAGGATGAATTGGAGGCGGTACTTGGATTCCGCATCCTGATGAGCGGCGAGTTGTCGCGTGAGCAGGGGGAGGATGGAAGGCCCCTGAGTGAGAAGCGCCTGCGTCGCCGCTTCACGGACCGAAAACTTGCCGTCGTCGAGATCCCTGATGAGATCGTCGGTGGTTTTGTCGGCCTCGCCCCAGGCTTTGAAATTCAGGCCTCTCGCGGAGAGTCGCCAGATGCCTGCCTGCGTGCATACCAGACCGAGCGCTGAGGGGACGACTTCTGCGCCCTGACCTTCGACGGTGGGAGGGGACTCGAGCCGCTCCCACTTTTCAGCGGCGAAGCGCCAGAGATCGCCCGCGCGGGTGGAGGCAATGAGGCCCTTGTCCGGGAGGTCCGGGTAAAGGCGCACGCTGTCGCCCCAGACAGTTTGGGTGGGCGAGAGAAGCAGGTCGCGGCTCCCCCAGCCGGTTTTGTCGCTGTAAAAAAGCACGCCGGAGGTGGTGGCGAAGAAGGCCGTATGATCGACGGACAGTGCGGCGGCACCGCTGGCGCCGACGAGGCCGGCAAGGGAGCGAAAGCTCTGATTCGCGGGGGCGGGGCGTTCAATGAGTTTCTTGCCGTCATAACCAAGCAGGATCGAGACGGTGCCGCCGCGGGTCGAATCGTAGGGGCCGTCAAAGACGAACCAGGCACGTCCGGTGGGCCCGAAAAGTATCGGGATGAGGCCGGGAATTCGCGGAGAGGGGGCGTTGAATTCCTGTTCA
>CALCHA010000445.1 GCA_937901265.1 uncultured Phycisphaerales bacterium | reverse complement strand
TTTCGCGGACCAGCTTGGTGTTGGTCTTGGCCTTTTTGAGGCCGGCGACAAGTCGCTTTGCAAGTAACCATTGGCGTCCCATGGCCGCCATGATAAACCAAAGTTTGTGAAAAAGGCACCTGTCGCGCAGGGGAACTTCAATTTCCACCGCCACGCCGCCGTGGACCGGCGCTCCGCCATCCCTTGCCCGTTACACCGTGATCCGCGGCGGGTAGAATGGGGGGCTTGGAATTGTTGTCTGGATTGGAGTGGTGATGGCTGGCATTGCGAAGCGTCCATTCGTGTTGATTGTGCGGGATGGGTGGGGCAAAAATCCGCATCCGGAGATGGATTCTTACAATGCGGTGAAGCAGGCCAACCATCCGGTGGATGATCGGTTGATGCGGGAATATCCGCATGTGCTGATCAAGACCAGCGGCGAGGATGTGGGGTTGCCCGTGGGAGTGATGGGGAATTCCGAGGTCGGGCATCAAAACATCGGGGCGGGGCGGATTGTGGATCAGGAAACGATGCGCATCACCCGGCGGATTCGCGATGGCAGCTTCTTTGAAAACAAAACGCTCATCGATGCGTTCGCGCATGCGAAAAAATATGAATCAAAGATCCACATTTTCGGCTTGTGCTCGGATGGCCGCGTGCATTCGGATCAGGAGCATGCCTACGCGCTTCTGGAAATGGCGAAGAAGCAGGGGTTTCCGGGAGAGCGGGTGCTGGTGCATGCGATCACCGATGGCCGCGACACGGCGCCGACCGGGGGGATGCGGTTCGTGCCGGCGCTGGAGGCCAAGTGCAAGGAGCTGGGCGTCGGGCGGATTGCCACGGTGGTGGGGCGGTTTTATGCGATGGATCGGGACAACCGGTGGGAGCGGGTGGAGGCGGCCTATCGGCTGCTGACGGAGAATGTGGGGGAGCGGTTTGCCACGGCGGTGGAGGCGCTGGAGCACTATTACAAGCATCCGTCGGATGCCTCCCGCGGTGGCGACGAATTCGTCGTGCCCTCGGTAATCGGCGAGGGGGGCGTGGTGAGCGACAACGATGCGTTCATCTTCTTCAATTACCGGGGCGATCGGCCGCGCGAGATCACCAAGGCGTTTGTGTACAACCGCGAGCAATTCGCCAGGGAGCCCAACGGGGGCTTTGCACGCAAGGTGGTGCCGGGGAACTTGTTTTTCGCGACGATGGCGGGTTATGAGGAGGGCTTGCCGGTGGCGGTGATTTTCGACAAGCCGGCAAAGATGCCGGAGATCTGGGGGGCGCTCCTGGCGGAGCAGGGGCTGACGCAGTTTCGCAGTGCGGAAACCGAAAAGTTCCCCCACGTGACCTTCTTCTTTAATGACTACCGCGAGCCGCCGTTTGCCCATGAGGACCGGGGCCTGGCACCCAGTCCCAAGGATGTGAAGACCTACGACTTAAAGCCCGAGATGGCGGCCTACCAGGTCTGCGACATCGTGTTGAAAGAGATCGCCGCCGGCAATCACGACGTGTACATCGTGAACTTCGCCAATGGCGACATGGTCGGCCACACCGGGAAACTGCCCGCGGCGATCAAGGCGGTCGAGGTGGTCGATGACTGCGTGGGCAAAATCGTGGATGCGGTGCTGGCGAAGGGCGGCGCGTTGATCGTGACGGCGGACCATGGGAACTGCGAGCAGATGTGGGATCCGGTGCACAATTGCCCGCACACGTCCCACACGACCTACGACGTGCCGCTCATCGTGGTGGATGCCGCGCTGCGGAATTCGGGGAAAATGCTGCGTGAAGGCGGGCGGCTGGCCGATGTCGCCCCGACGGCCTTGGCGCTGATGGGTCTGGAAAAGCCCGCGGAGATGACGGGGGAGAGTTTGTTGGAACCCTGAACGGAGGTTCACAGATCCGCGGTGAGGACATGCTTGAGCATCGCCGCGTAGCGCGACTTGCCGAGCTTCTCGATGAGGTTCAGGAACTGAGGCTGGTCAATCCAGCCGGCGCGGAACGCGACTTCCTCGGGAGAGCAGATCAGCAGTCCCTGCCGCTCCTGCACGGCTTCGACGAACATCGAGGCCTGCAGGAGGGCGGCGTGGTTGCCGGTGTCCAGCCAGGCCGTGCCGCGACCGAACTTTTCCACGCGCAGCGCGCCCTCCTCGAGATAGAGCCGGTTCAGGTCGGTGATTTCCAGCTCGCCGCGGGAAGAGGGCTTGAGACGTCTGGCTTTTTCGCAAACGGTGTGGTCGTAGAAATAGAGCCCGGTGACGGCCCAGTTGGATTTGGGGTTTTTGGGCTTCTCTTCGAGCGAGATCGCTTTGCCGCCGGCGTCGAATTCGGCGACGCCATACTCCGAGGGATTGTTGACGTAGTAGGCGAAGACGGTCGCACCGGCGGGGGAGGCGGCCGCGCGGGCGAGCAGTTCGGGCATCCCGTGGCCGAAGAAAAGGTTGTCGCCCAGAACCAGCGATGCGGGCTGATGGTCGCAAAACTTTTCGCCGATGAGGAAGGCTTGCGCCAGGCCATCGGGCGAGGGCTGGGTGGCGTACTGGATCTTGATGCCCCACTGCGAGCCATCTTCGAGAAGGCGTTGGAACGTCTGGGAATCATGCGGCGTGGTGATGATGAGGATGTCGCGGATGCCCGCAAGCATGAGCGTCGAGAGGGGGTAGTAGATCATGGGCTTGTCGTAGACGGGCATGAGCTGCTTGGAGACGACCTTGGTGACGGGGAAGAGGCGGGAGCCGGACCCGCCGGCGAGGATGATGCCTTTGCTGATCATGGGGAGATCCTTTTGGAGGGCTTTGGAAAGTGGATTGGGAGTAAGGTAGCAAGGAGGGCGTGGAGAGGAAAGGGGCACTAGCCGCGGCGCGGGCATGCGGGTACAGTCGGGGCATGGAGCAGCTTGCAATTGATCGGAAGGTGACTGCATTTCTCACCGACGCAGCGGTGACGCTGGAGGAGGGATGGACCGTCGAGGAGGCCGTGGCGCGGCTGCGGTCGCAGCCGCCGGCGCAGAAAGGCTCGCAGGTACTCTATTTCTATGTCGTCAACCAGGCAGAGCAGCTGGTGGGCGTGCTGGCGGCGCGGGCGTTGATCCTCGGCGCGGGCGCGGCGCGGGTCGGAGACCTGATGACGCGCGGGCTGGTCACCTTGTCGGAAAATGAAACGCTCGCCGATGCCATGGAATTGTTCGCCATGCACCGGCTGCTGGCCATACCGGTGGTGGACGCGGGGCGAAAACTGCTCGGTGTCGTCGAGGTGTCCCTCTACACCGAGGAGGTCTTTGACCTGGCCCATCAGCAGCAGCTCAACGAGGTCTTTCAGCTGATCGGCCTCCGGCTCGAACAGCAGAAACATGGATCCGCGTGGAGAGGGTTCTGCGTCCGGATGCCCTGGCTGGTGAGCAACATCACCGGGGGCCTCGTCTGCGCGGCCTTGGGGGCCTGCTTTGAGAATGCGGTAAAAGTGGTGATCATCGCGCTCTTTATTCCGCTCATCCTGACGCTGGCCGAATCCGTGAGCGTGCAGTCCATGACGCTGGCCATCGAGGATGCCATGCACCGCACAAAGAACCGCGGAGTACTCCGGCGTGAACTGGTCACCGCGCTGCTCCTTGGCGCCTGCAGCGGCGTGCTGGTGGGGGCGGTAAGCCTCTTCTGGCGCGGCCCGCTGGGCGCGACCCTCACCATCGGACTCTCCGTCATGCTTGTCATGACCTTCGCGGCCATGCTGGGACGCATGATCCCGGCGCTCATCCACCGCTTAAAGCTCAACCCGCGAATCGCCTCCGGGCCCATCACTTTAGCCATCGTCGACGTGATGACCATCACGGTGTACCTGTCCTCGGCGACGGTGGCGCTGCGGTGAGACCGTGAGTTGCCATCGAAAAGCTGGGGTGGGCCTTTTGTGGAGCGAGTCATGGCGAAAGTGAATCCCAAGACCTGTTTGCCGATGGAAGCGGAGGTGGCGGCGGAGATTCCGCGAGGGGCGGGCTGGCAGTATGAGCCCAAGTGGGATGGGTTCCGGTGCCTGGCGTTTCGCGACGGGGAGGACATGGCGATGATGTCGAAGTCGGGCCAGCGGCTGGAGCGCTATTTTCCGGAGATGG
>CALCHA010000444.1 GCA_937901265.1 uncultured Phycisphaerales bacterium | reverse complement strand
GAAAACATGTCTTATTTTATCTGCGAGCATGGCACCGCGTACGACATCTTCGGTCGAGGCGGCGCGCAAACCATGGCGCAACGCATGGGCCTGCCCTTCATCGGCGAAGTGCCCATCGACGTTCGCCTGCGCATCCATTCCGACGCCGGGACCCCGCTCGACAACTTCGCGAAGGATGGCGCCTCGACCGCGTCGCTCACGGCTATCGCCGACATGCTCGACAAGCAGGTCGCCGTCCGGCTCGCGACCCGCCCCGCGGCCAAGCCCATCGACTTCCGCGTCAGTTGAACGGGGGGAGACGCGCATGGCGGGACATCGACTCCACGTGTTGAAGCCGGACCGCAGCGCGCTGACGCCCGCGGACCTCCTGCGCAGCGCGCACAATGGCGAGATCGAGTTGCACGCCGCCGCCGGCGCGGCCGAGGCGATGACGGTCGGCACCGCGCTGTACAGCGGCGAATTCCCGCGAGTGGCCTTCGCCAATTACCTGACTGATGTCCGCCTCCCCCCCGGCGCCCGCCTCCTCCCCGGCATCAGCGCGGCCGACGCCTTCGCTCAGGTCGAAGCGTTCTTCGCAGAACGTGCCACTGCCTGCTTCCACTGGCAACCGGCCGGCACGCCCGGCGATCCCTCCTTCGACGCGCTCGGCGCACATCTCGCAGGACTGCATTGGCGCCCGCGGACGCACCGCTATTTCGTCCTCCCCACGCTCATTGCCCTTCCCGGGCGCTCCGACCTCACGCTCATCCCGGCCCGCGCGAGCTTCGAAAAGCTCCGCGAGCTGCTGGATGCCGTCGTCGCTGCCGATACAGATACCGACTCGGACGCCGACGCCGAGACCCGCCGCCAGTGGGTCGACGCCTTGCTCACGCAATTGGATGACACCCGGCTCGACGGGTTTTTGGCTCTCGCTGGCACCGATCCGGTCGGCCACGTGCGGCTTTCCACTCATGGGGAGCTCGGGCACATCTCCGGCCTGCTCGTCCACCCGGGGCACCGCCGGCAGCGCGTGGCGGCCACGCTTCTGATGTCCCTGTGCGACCTCGCCGCCCGCGCCCGCCTCCGCCACCTCACGCTCTGCGTCCGCGCCGAGGACGCCCCCGCGATCGCTCTCTACGAGCGTTTGGGCTTCGCCCCCCTCGGCGAACGCCTCATCTGGTGCCGCCCGTGACTCGCTTCCCCGCGCGCCGCCGGGTACGTTATCCACTGCTGTTGCTTTCAAGGATCGACCCATGACCACCGCCACGGATTTGCAGTACAAAGTTCTCATCGGGATGGAAATCCACGTTCAGCTCGCCACCCGCTCCAAAATGTTCACGTCCGCGGCCAACGGTGCGCATCCCGATCATTTCAACGCCGCTGCGAATTCCATGGTGGACCCCGTCGTCCTGGGCCTCCCCGGCGTCCTGCCGGTCATCAACAAAAGAGCGGTCGAAATGGCGATGATGGTCGGCCTCGCGCTGGGTTGCAAAATCGCCGCGTTCACCAAGTGGGACCGCAAGAGCTACTACTACCCGGACCTTCCGAAGAACTACCAGATTTCGCAGTATGACCTGCCTCTCTGCGGCGAGGGTTCGATCGACCTGCCGCTCACCGATGGCAGCTGCAAGACGATCCGCATCCGCCGCGCGCATCTCGAGGAAGATGCGGGCAAGCTCCTGCATGAGGGCTCGGCCGAGTGGTCCCAGGTCGACCTCAACCGCGCCGGGACCCCGCTGCTGGAAATCGTGACCGAACCCGACCTGCACACCCCGGAGGAAGCCCGTCTCTTCGGCGAAGAACTGCGCCGCATCTGCCGCTATCTTGGCGTGACGGAAGGCATCATGCAGCAGGGGCACATGCGGTTTGAGCCCAACATCAACCTGCACATCACGGCGGAGGGAAAGACGTGGAAGACGCCGATTTCGGAGTTGAAAAATCTGAACAGCTTTCGGGCGGTGGAACGTTCGTGTGCGTACGAGATCCAGCGGCAACTTACGGAGTGGCATGCCAACGGGGGTGCTGCGCAGGAAGTCTCGAGGCGGGTCCCGAAGTTCACCCGCGGGTGGGACGATGTCAAAGGGGCGACTGTCGTGCAGCGGAGCAAGGAAGAGGCGGAGGACTACCGCTATTTTCCCGATCCCGATCTGGTGCCGATCACCGTCAGCGAGATGTGGCGTGACAGCATTGCCCGGGACGTCGTCGAACTGCCCATCCAACGCCGGCGTCGCTACGAAAAAGACCACGGCCTGACGCCGAAGGAAGCGATGGTGCTCGTCGAGGAGCGCGCCAATGCGGAGCTCTTCGAGGGCGCCTTGAACGCCGGAGGCCCCGCGCGGCGCGTCGTCAATCTGCTGCTGGGGATCGCCAGCAAAACCGCCAACGAACGCGGCGTGCTGCTGCCGCAGCTTGGCGTCACGGCTGAAAAATATGCCGCACTCGCCAGGCTGGC
>CALCHA010000443.1 GCA_937901265.1 uncultured Phycisphaerales bacterium | reverse complement strand
GGGCGGCGACCGTGGAGCGCGTTCGGACGCCAAAGAGCACGCACAGGGCAAAGAGATAGGAAAAAAAGAGCAGGACGATCGGGATGGCGAGAAAGAGCCCGGGCTGCCAGATGTTGGCGCGGATACCAAGAATGAAAAAACTCAACGCCGAGAACACCGTCACCTGCAGGGCCACGAACAGGAGGCCGGCGCTGAATTTGGTGAGGAACAGTCGCCAGCGCGAGATGGGCCGGGAGAGATAGAGGTCCACGCTACCGGCGGCAAGGAAATCGGGGATGATGCCGGCGGTGGAGATGAGGGCCAGAAGGGTGGCGATCCAGGTGAACCAGACGCCAACGACGACGTAGCTGAAAATGGTCTTATAAATGAAGGGGCCGGCGGCGGCGGAACCGGGGACGGTGTACCAGAGAATGGAAAAGCCATCGCTGTTGACGCCGAGCAGCGCGAAGCCGGTGAGTACAAGAAGGGTGAGGCCCAGGACGATCCAGAACATCTTCTTGGCGTTGAGTTCGCGATAAGCGTCGAGGAAAAGGCCTTGGGTTTGGATCCAGATCATGGGCGGCCTTCCGTGCGAAGTTTGGAGGCGCCGGCGTTGTGTCCTCCCGCGATTCCGCCGACGGCTTCGATGAAGAGATCTTCGAGGGAGGGGCGGATGGCCTGCCAGCGTTTCAGGGGCAGCCCTTCCGCGCGGACGGCGTCGATGACAATTTGTGCGGCCTCCAGATCCGTCGTCTCAATGCGGATGAGGGGGCCCTGCAGCTCCACCCGCAGGCCGCTGGAGATGGCACCTTTGAGCAGGCCCTGCGCGCTGGGCGGACCGGCCCACCGGGCGGCCAGGCGCGTTTCCGCAACGCCGAGCAGTCGCGCCGGATCGGCGGCCACCTCCAGTTCGAAGAACTGGCGGCCGATGGTCAGCTCGTGGAGCGTGCCCTGGCTGACGACGCGTCCGGCGACGAGGATCGCCACGCGGTCGCAGATCAACTCCAGTTCGGAGAGCAGGTGGGAGTTGACGAACACCGTCCGGCCCTGGGTTTTGAACTGGGCGAGGACCTCGCGGATTTCGCGGCGGCCGACGGGGTCGACGCCGTCGGTGGGCTCGTCCAGGATGATCAGGTCGGGGTCATTAACCATCGCCGCGGCGACGCCGACGCGCTGCATCATGCCCTTGGAATAGGTCCCCACGCGGGAGTCGGCCCAGTTGGTCATTCCGACGGTTTCGAGCAGCTCGCTGGTGCGCTTTCGTCGGGCGCGCTTTTCCATGCCCGAAAGCATGGCGAAAAATTCCAACGTCTGGCGGCCGGTGAGATAGCGCGGAAAGCGGTGGTGCTCCGGCAGGTATCCGACCCTGCGAAGGCTGGCCTGGCTGCCCACGGGCTGGTCGAGGACGGCCCCGGTGGCGGCCGTGGGGCGGACGACGGACATGATGATTTTGACCAGCGTGCTCTTGCCCGCGCCGTTGGGGCCCAGCAGACCGAAGATCTCACCGCGCTGCACCTGCATTTTCACGCCGTCGAGGGCGCGAACGCGGCCTTTGTAGACTTTGGTGACGTCGTGCAGGTCGATGGCGAGGCCGGATGGCGGCATGAAAGATCCTTGAACCTGCGGTGTCAGTAGGCGTTGGGGTGGCGGAAGCCGCGGTAAATCGTGGCGAACACGATGCGGAGATCCAGCAGCGGCGACCAGTTGTTGAGATAATAAAGGTCATACTGCAGGCGCTTGCGGAAGCTGGTGCGGCCACGGAAACCGTTGATCTGCGCCCAGCCGGTGAGGCCCGCCCGCACCTTGAGCCGCAGGGGGAAGCCGGGCACTTCCTCCTTGATCTTTTCGAGCATTTCCGGCCGCTCCGGGCGCGGGCCGACCAGCGACATGTCGCCGATGAGCACGTTGAAAAGCTGCGGAAGTTCATCGAGGCTGCTGGAACGCAGCCACTTGCCCAGGCGGGTGCAGCGCGGATCATCCCGCAGCGCGAAGGAAGGTCCCGCGACCTCGGCGTTGGTCCTCATGGTGCGGAACTTGATCATCCCGAACGCGCGCCGCCCGTAGCTGATGCGGTTCTGGCGATAGAACACCGGCCCGCGGTCCTGCAGCTTGATGACCAGCGCGATCAGCAGCATCGGCACGCCAAAAAGCAACACGCCGAAGAGGGCCCCGAAAATATCGAAGAGCCGCTTGTACACGCCGGGCCAGCCGGCCAGCGGATCCTCGCGCAGGGTCAGGATCGGCATGCCGTCCAGTTCAGAGACGGCGACGTTGCTGGGAAAACGTGACAGGAACAGATCGGGCACGACGCGCACATCCACGGCGGTTTCCTCAAGCTGCGCGATCACGTCACGCAGCGCCTCTCCGTGGCTGGAGGGCAGGGCGATGAAGACGCAATCGACGTTAAGCCGCTCGACGGTTTCGAGAAGGTTGTCGGTGGTGCCGACGACGGGCACGCCGCGGACATCGATGCGGACCCCCTGCCCCGTGCCCGGGCCATCGACATGCTTGTGAACGGTGTCGACAAAGCCGGCGACGCGGATGCCGGTCCAGGAGTTTCCGTGGAGCTTGAGGAGGGCGGATTGGCCAAGGCGGCCGGTGCCGACGATGAGGGCGTGGCGGAGGTTCCACCCGCGGCGTCGCAGATAACGGAGCAGGGCGCGGTAGGAGCCGCGTTCCATAATGAGCCCCGCCATGAGCAGGGGGAGGAACCACGCCAGCATGGCGCGGGTGAAGGGGCCATTCATGGTGTAGTAGATCAGGACGATCGTCAGCGTCCAGATGATACCGGTGGCCTTGATGATCTGCCCCAATTCGAGCAGAAAGCTCTTGTCGCGGCGCGGCTTGTACAGGCCGGTGCCGGCCATGACCACCAGCGCCACCAACAGCACGATGAGCAGGTTGGTGGCGACAATGCGGTAGGAGGGAATGCCCTTATTGGAAAAAACCGGTGAGAAACGGATGCAGTAGGCGGCGATCCAGGCCGCGGCGACGACCGTCAGGTCGCACACGCCCATGACAAATTGCGTTACCTGCGAATATTGTTTAACCATCGCGTCCACCATCATCTCAGCGGGCGTAATGTAGCAAATTGGGGAAGGTTGGTAAATGAAAAAGGCCAAACGAAATACTTACAATGATCGATCTGACCCGGAGCATCGCCGCTCCCGCTGAGGTGGCGGACGCCCCTGTTGGCGGCGGGGGGGTTAGATTTGCCAATCCGCCGGCGGTTCCTGCTTGAACTCCCGTGCCGGACCATTCCTGAATTGCAACTCGGGGTTCTTGACGCTCACCCGCGTGTGGGGCGGGACGGACTGCGTGACAAAGGCGTTGGAGGTGATCGTGGCCCCCTCGCCGATGGTCGTCTCGCCGCCAAGGATGCTCGCCCCGGGATAGACGGTGACCTCATCCTCGAGGGTGGGGTGGCGTTTCTTCCCACGCAGGGTCTGGCCGCCGCGGGTCGACAGCGCACCCAGGGTCACGCCCTGATACAGCTTCACACGGCGACCGATGAGCGTGGTCTCGCCGATCACCACGCCGGTGCCGTGGTCGATGAAGAAATAGTCGCCGATGGTGGCACCGGGATGGATGTCGATGCCGGTGAGGTTGTGGGCGTGTTCGGTCATGATGCGGGGGATCAGCGGCACCTGGGCCATGTGCAGCTCGTGCGCCAGGCGATAGACGCTGATGGCGTAGAGACCCGGGTAGGAAAAAATAATTTCATCGGTGTGGCCCGCGGCGGGGTCGCCCTCGAAGGCCGCCTGCACATCGGTCGAGAGCGTCGCGCGGAGCGCGGGCAGGGTCCCCAGGAATTCCTGCACGATGGCCTCGGCGGTGGTGTCGCAGGTGGGGCATTCTTCGCCGCGCCGTGCGGCCTGGTGGCGGATGGCGTTGCGCACCTGGGCGTACAGCTTGTCATGCACCGTGCTGATCAGCTCTCCGACGTGGTATTCCAGCGTCGGCGTGGTCAGGTTCTGCTTGCCGAAGTAGCCGGGAAAGAGCAGCTCGCGCAACAGCCGCGTCAGTTCGATGATGGCGTCGCGGTTGGGCAGGTTGCCGGTGTCCACGTGGCGGGTGCGCGGGTCGGACTTGTAGCTGGCGACGATGGCCTGCACCAGCGACTGAAAGCTGGCGACATCATCCGCCATCGGGGCCTCCCACCGGCTTGGCCACGGTCTCATCCGGGGCGGCCAGAACACGCACGGCGTCGGCGACGTCGAGCGTGCCCTCGTAAATCGCCTTGCCCACAATGATCCCGGAAATGGGCAGTCGCTTGAGCAGCGCGATGTCCTCGATCGCCGTGACGCCGCCGGAATGCACGATCGGCACGTGCTTGCAGATTTTGGCGAGCACGGCGGTGGCCTTGATGTTCGGGCCGATCATCATGCCGTCCCGCGCGATGTCGGTGTAAATGATCGCCGCCAGCGGCCAGCCATCGACGTTGCGTGCGATGTCGGTGGCCTTGGGAAGATCCTCTTCGGTGTGGGTCCAGCCATGGGTGGAGACCAGCCCGTCGCGCGCGTCCAGTCCGAGCACCAGGCGGCCGCGGAAGCGCGCATCGTGCACCATGTTCTGAAACCACTCCATGTCGGCCAGCGCCCGCGTGCCCAGGATGATGCGCTGCGCACCGATGGCAAGCACATACTCCATCGCCTCTTCAGTCCGGATGCCCCCGCCCACCTCCACCTTGAGCTTCGTCGCCTGGATGATCTTCTCAATGATCGCAAGGTTGACCGGGCGGCCCTCTTTGGCTCCGTCGAGATCGACGACGTGCAGGCAGGTGCAGCCCGCATCCTCGAACTTGCGGGCGGTGTCGATCGGGTCGACCTCGTAGGTCGTCTGCTGGTTGTAGTCGCCGCGACGGAGGCGGACGACCTGGCCGTTGCGAAGGTCGATGGCGGGGATCAAATCTGGCGGCATGGCAAACTCAAAACGCAAAACGCAAAACTTAAAACTTCACATGCGAGGGCACAACCCTGTGGTGCGTTCACGGGCGCCACTCCGCGAAATTCTTCAGGATCGTCGCGCCGACCTCCTGGCTCTTTTCCGGATGAAATTGCACGGCCGTCACGTTGTCCTTCCAGACTGCAGCCACGAAGGGCTCGCCATAGTGTGCCGTCGCGGCCACGATGGCGAGGTCTTTGGGCACCACATGGTAGGAGTGCACGAAGTACACGTACGCCCCCTGCTGCAGACCGCGAAACAGCGGGACGTCCCGCGTCCAGGCAAGGCTGTTCCACCCCATGTGGGGAACCTTGAGCTGGTGCGGGGGGGCATCGACCGCAAATCGCACGCATTCGCCCGGCAGAATGGCCAGGCCCGCGTGTGTGCCGTCTTCGTGGCCGACATCGAAGAGCAACTGCAGCCCGAGGCAGATCCCCAGCAGCGGGCGGCCGGCGTGGACGTGCTCGCGGATGGCGTCCGCGGCGCCGGTCTTAAAGAGCACGTCCGCGGCATCGCGAAAGGCCCCGACGCCGGGCACCACGAGGTGATCGGTGCGCTGGATCTCCTCGGGCGTGGTGATGATCCGCGCGGCGTGTCCAAGGCCCTCGAAGGCCTTCTGCACGCTGCGGAGATTGGCCATGCCATAGTCGAGAATGGCGAGCACGGGTACATCCTGAAAAAAAACACGCAGGGCGCTTCACTCAACGGACCCATGGGACCCCGCGGGTGGCGGGGGTTGGACCGCGTGTGAAGCGCCCTGCGATATCAACAATGGAGCGTCATGAATCCCTTGCGGGGTCCTTACTTGGCGTTGCGAACGACCACGATTTCCACGCGCCGATCGAGGGCGAGGTTCTTGGTGCTCTTGAGTTTGGTGTCACCGAAGCTGGCGATGTACATATCGCGCACGCCCTTGGTGGCGAGGTACTTGCGGACCGCATTGGCGCGGGCCGAGCCCAGGTCCCAGTTGTCATCCCAGCCGCTCTTGCGCACCGGGTTGGGATCGGTGTAGCCTTCGATGCGCAGCTGCTGGCTGGCGTATTCCTTCTTGAGGATGGCGGCGGCCTTGTCGAGGGCGGTTTTGGCGGAGGGCTTGAGGGTCGCCTTGCCGGAGTCGAAAAGTACATCGCTGGAGACCGTCAGCGTGGTCTCGCCGCGGTCGTTGGTCCCGCGATGCAGGCCGCCGCCGAGATCGCTGCCGATGCTATTGGCGGCCGCCGCATCGGGGATGCCGCCCATGTCCGGCACGCTGGCCGCGGGCGGCGTGTTGTCCTGCGGCGCCATGATCGGCGGCGTGTTGGCGCGGGCTTCAGCCGCGGCACGGGCGGCGCGCTCCTGCTCGATCTGGTCCTGCAGCTGCTTGTTCTGCTGCAGCAGGCTGGCCTTCTCGGCCTTGGTCTTGTTGTCGGCGCATCCGGTGGACATTGCAACGACCGCAAGCGAAAGAGCGGCAGCGGTCATGAGTCGGGGGAACATGGGATCTCCTTATCGCGATTCAGGGGGCGTCGGCCGGCCGTCGGTCATGGCTGGGCCCGCCCCGCTTCGTTTCAAACTCTTTGAAAAATTGTAGCCGGATTGGGGGGCGTTGCAAGGATGCCCGGTGGCGCCAGCGGGATCCACACGATGGGCTCCACCCCCATTGTCGCCAGATAGGTGTTCAATATCGGCACGCCGACCAGCAACGTCAGGATCGCCGCCACCGACAACCAGGGTCCCAGCGGCAGAACGTTGGGCTTCTTGAGAACCTTGATCACGATCACCCACAAAAGCGCAATCACCGGGGCGAAAAAGAAGGTGAAAATCGCCATCGGTGCCCCCAGAATGCCGCCAATGGCCATCAGCAGGTCCACATCCCCGCGTCCCATGGCCTCCTTGTTGAACAGCATCGTGAAACCCACACGCGTGAACCAGATCATCGCCCCGCCCACGAGCCCGCCCAGCAGCACTCCCAGCAGTCGCGATAGCCACGCCACCGCCGGAAAATGCAGCGGCAGGAACCACGCGACGACCGCGCACGCCATCACCGTGAAGAGAAAAAGCCCCTCCTTGGCTACCTCGGCACGCACGTAGTCGGCGGAGATTTCCTCCAGCACCTCGTCCGTCACGTCCACCTGCCCCGCATCGCGAGGCAGGACGCCGATGAGGAAGATCACCAGCCCCGCGCTCAGGAAAATCAGCGTGGCCACGAAGGCCGAGAAGATCAGGAACGCCGCCACCGTCACCGCCAGCAGCAGCCCCGCGACCAGCAGCGACAGGTGAAAACGGGTGAGCTTCGGCGGCGGAGCCAGCGGCCCTTCCCCCACGGGAATTGCTTCGACCGCGACCACCGGCGGCGACGCCACCGGGGCGGCTCCCTCTGCCGCAGGGACGCCGACCACCTCGCCCGCCAGCGGCGGATCGACCGGCTCGTGTTCCATATCCGCAAACGCCCGGGGCAGGATCTTCAGCCACACCAGCACGTTCGCCAGCAGCACCCCCACCACCCCGCCGACGGTCGCCCGCGCCCAGGCGCCGGCCGGATCGATGTGCGGGATCACCGGGTTGTCGATGAACGGGCTCGCCAGCAGCGTGACCACAAAGAGAAACCAGGGAATCGACAGCGGAATGATGAACAGGTCCGCATCAATCGCGGAGGCCGCCAGCAGGCAGGCGATCATCACCAGATGCAGCACATACGCCGGCCAGTCGTGCGTGAGATTCGTAAAGCCGCCGCGCCAATGGGCGACGAAATAGGCCAGAAACAGCCCGAGAAATGCACAGGCCGTGCCGAGTTCCACCAGCGGATAACGCACCGGTATGTGCGCGCGGCAATGGGCGCAGCGGGCCCGCAGAAACAGCCAGGAAAGCACCGGAATGTTCTGATACCAGAGGATCGACGCATCGCACATGGGACAGTGCGACGGCGGCCACGAAAGGGTCAGCTTGCCCGGCGTGGTCTGGTAAATGATCTCGCGGCCGCGATTGGGCAGCCTCCAGATCACCACGTTCAGAAAACTGCCGACGCACGCGCCCAGCAGAAAAAAGAACACCCCGTAGGCGATGACCAACGCGGGCGGCAGGGGGGCGGCGATGAGGGAGAGAAAGTACATGCGTGGGGATTATCGGCAGAAGCACGCGAAAAGCGAGAAAGCGTCTGGCGTCAGTGCGCCGCCTGCAGCGCCGCCAGCACTTCCTTCTGGTGCTCGTCCACCTTCACCTTGGGAAAAATCGTGGCAATATTCCCCTGCGTGTCGATCACAAAAGTCGTCCGCTCGATCCCCATGTACTTCTTGCCATACATCGACTTTTCCTTCCACACGTCGTACGCTTCCGCGATCTTGTGGTCGGGATCCGCCAGCAGCGGAAAGGGCAGGTGGAACTTGTTCTTGAAATCGTGGTGGCTGGAGACGTCGTCCGGCGAAACGCCCAGAATCACGGCGTTCGCGCCTTCAAACTCCGCAAACGCGTCGCGGAAATTGCACGCCTCCGTGGTGCACCCGGGCGTGTCATCCTTCGGATAAAAGTAGAGCACCACCTTCTTCCCTCGAAGATCGGCCAGCGCAATCGGTCGGCCGGTCGTGGAATCGAGCGAAAAATCGGGGGCGGGCTGACCTGTCTGCAGCGGCATGACGCACTCCTTTCGGGGTTATTTTTTCTTGACCACGGCGATCGGCTTGGGCTTCACCGCATCCGGCGGCGGCGGCTGGGGAATACGCCGGTTCGCCTCGATGGCGCCCTCGATCGGCGGCGGGGCGAGGATCGGCGAGGGCACCTTGGCCACCTGCGGCCAGGAGCGCGGCGACCACCCCTCCAGCTCCTTGCGCGACCCGTGAAAAAAGTCCTCCGCCTCGTTGGCTTTCAGCGTCCGCTCGATCGAATGCTGCGCCGTCTTGAGGTCGATGCCCTCGGGCAACGCATCCTTGGATACCAGCCACAGCAGCAGCTTGGTGTCCAGCGGCGCCGCGCAGATGCCGAAACAATCCACGCTGACCGCCGCCTCGACGTAGCTGTTGATGCCCGCCAGCGACTGCAGGTAGGTGCGGATGTCGTTTTTCTTCATTTCCTTGAGCGAGTCCAGCCGCATGTGATGCTCGCGGTCGAAGACCGACTGGAGCGTTCGATGCAGGGCCGAGCAACGCGATTCCGCAAACGGATAGCGCGCCCCCAGAAGCGCCGCCAACTCAATCGCCGGCGTCACCCGCAGCTCGTTGAAGTCCACCATGTTTTCCTGGATCTTGCGCTCCGCGGCCGACGCCCGGGCCTCATCGCAGTCATACTCCAGAAACGCGCGGATCAACCGCGTCAGCGGGTCCGCCGGCTCCGGACGGCGCGCGGGGGCCGCCTTGATGAGACGGGCAACAACTTTCTTGAGAGCGTCGAGCTTCACACTGGCCTTGTTCATAGTTCCGCCTGATGCGTAGGAATCGAGGTTATTCGGGGCCGCCGGAACCTTCGTCGGTGCGCGCGGCCGGAGATCCATCTTCCGGAGAGTCGCTGCCCTCCGCGACGCCTTTGACGCCGGGGGTGTCTGCCATTGCCTCGTGAATCTTCTGCAGAATCTCCGCCTGCTTCTTGAGCGTGTCATCGAGGGCGTAGGTCAATCGCGGAATGTTCCGCAGCGGCAGGTTGTCGGCGATCTCGCTCTGGATCCGACCGCCCGCGGAGCGAATGCCCGCCAGCACCGTCGCGTCCGGCCGCTTCGCCGCCAGAATGCTCAGCCACACCTTCGCCTCCCGCAGGTCCGGCGAGACATCCACCCGCGTGACACTCACCAGCCCATCCACGCGCGGGTCCGCCACATCCCGCTGTATCGCCATCGCCACGATCTTCTGGATCTGTGCGGCGACCTTCTGTTGTCGAACCGATTTGGGCATGTAGGGCGATCTCCGGGTATCCCAGTTCGAGCCGTCAATCGCGGCCCGAAACGACTTCAATGCGGAAGTCCAGCAGCTCCGCATAACGTTCGTGCTTCACCGACTCCACCAGCTTCGCCAGCGAACTCTCCAGGTGGCGGGCATCGCTGCCCACCAGCGCCACCCCGATCAACGCGTGCTGCGGATGGTCGAGGTGATCCACTTCCGCCGCGCTCACGTTGTGATGGTGGTGCCACTTATCCTTGAGCGACCGCACGATCTTGCGTTTGTCCTTCAAATTGAGGGCATCGCCGATTTTCAGGTCCAGTTGCAGAATCCCGATGAGCATGATGAGTTTTGAGTCCCAAATTTCGAGTTTCGAGCTTCAAGACGATCCTTGAAACTCGAAACTCTTGGCTTGAAACTTTTTAAAGCGATCTTGCGACGTCAACGATCTTATAAGCTTCCACGCGGTCGCCCACCTTGATGTCGTCATACCCCGTGAGCTTCAGCCCGCACTCGACGCCGCCGCGGACTTCCTTGACGTCCTCCTTGAAGCGTTTGAGGCTGTCGAGGCCGAGGTTCTCGGCGACCACCGCACCGTCGCGGATCAACCGGTACTTGTTGTTCCGCTGCAGCAGCCCGTCGGTCACCATGCAGCCCGCGATGTTGCCGTGACGCGTCACCTTGATGACCTGACGGATTTCCGCGTGGCCAAGCACCTGGTCCTGCTTCGTCGGCGAGAGCATGCCCGTGAGCGCCTTGCGGATGTCGTCGGTGATCTCGTAGATGACGCGGTAGAGCCGCACTTCCACGCCGAGGCTCTCGGCCATCTTGCGCGCCGTTTCGTCGGGCACCACCGAGAACCCGATGATGATCGCATCGGAGGCTTCCGCCAGCAGCACGTCGCTTTCGCTGATCCCGCCGACCGCCGCGTGCAGCAGCCGTACTTTGACTTCCTTCGAGAGCTCCTCGGTGAGCAGTTGTTTGAGCACGTCCACGGAGCCCTGCACGTCCCCCTTGAGGATGACCCGCAATTCCTTGACGGTGCCCTGCTGGATGGTGTCGAACAGATTTTCCAGCGTGACTTTGGACCGCTGGGCGATCTCGCCGGCACGATCCGCCTGCTTACGCTCATCCGCGATTTCACGCGCCTCGTTGGCGTCTTCAATCGCGTAAAGCCTGTCGCCCGAGCCCGGAACCGTGTCCAGACCCATCACTTCGACCGGCGACGCCGGGCCCGCAAACGGGATCTGCTTGCCCTTGTCGTCCGTGAGCGACCGCACGCGGCCCCACGCCGGACCGCACACCACGGTGTCGCCGATCTTCAGCGTCCCGTTCTGCACGAGAATCCGGGCGACCACGCCGCGGTTGGGATCCATGAACGATTCGATCACCGAACCACGGCCCGGAAGCGTCGGCGAAGCCTTCAGCTCACGCAGCGTGGCCACGTAATCCAGATATTCGATCAGTTCCTTCACGCCCTGCCCCGTCGATGCGGAGGTCCGAACCACTTCCGTGTCGCCTCCCCATTCCGCCGGGTTGAGCCCATTTTCCGCAAGCTGACCGAGCACCTTGTTCGGGTTCGCTTCCGCCTTGTCGATCTTGTTCATCGCCACGACGATCGGCACGCCGGCCGCCTTGGCATGGTTGATCGACTCGACCGTCTGCGGCATCACCCCGTCGTCGGCCGCCACCACCAGCACCACCACGTCGGTCACGTTCGCCCCGCGCGCTCGCATCGCCGTGAAAGCCTGGTGACCGGGGGTGTCGAGGAACGTCACGCGCTTCATCTTGCCGTCGCTGCCGGCCAGTTCGACCGTGTACGCGCCGACATGCTGCGTGATGCCGCCCGCTTCGCCGCTGGCGACGTTGGCTGAACGAATCTTGTCCAGCAGGCTGGTCTTGCCGTGGTCGACGTGCCCCAGGATCGTGACGACCGGGGGCCGGGCCACCTTCTCGGCGGTCGCCTCGCGCTCCTTGTACTGCCGCTCCAGGATCGCCGCCTCGCTCTCGCGCTGCTTGATCACCAGCTCCAGCCCGAATTCCAGCGCCAGAACCTGCGCCGTTTCCGGCTCAATGATCTGGTTGACCGTCGCCATCACTCCCTGCGCCATCAGCTTCTTGAGGATGTCGCTGGACTTGACGCCCATCGCCTCGGAAAGTTCGCGGATGGTCACCGGCGGAATAATCTCGACGTGGGTGGAACGCTGCGCTGTGCCGTGCGGTGCATTCGCTGAACGCAGCTGCTTCGACATCTCACGCTTGCGCTCCCGCAAGGCGCCAGCCGAACCGGCGATGCGGTCCTGCCGTTCCAGAAGATCCGCTTCACGCCACTCGCGGATGGCATCGGAGCCGGCGTCGCCGCGGCGACCCGTTCCCACCCCGCGGCGGTTCGTGCGGGCCTTCTTCTTGGCTGCTGTCTCTTCATCATCCACCGGAGCCGTCGACTCGCGGCCCGTGCGGTTGCGACCGGCCGGTGAGCCGGACGCCGGCAAAGGCGGCATCGCGAAGCCGGGGCTGCGCGGCGGGCCACCCGAACCACCCATTCCCTGGCCACCGCCGCTGGGAGCGCGGGGCGGCATCCGCCGCGGGGCCGGTAGCTGGTCCGGCTGCTCCACGCGAATCACGCGCGGACCCTGCAATTGCGCCGGGGCGGGACGAACCTGCGGACCCACCGGCGACACATTCGTCGGCCGGGTGGGCACGTTGGGGATACCCTTGGGCATCACCGTCGCACGCACCGGCTGCTGTAACACCGGCGCCGCGGGGGCGGCGCTTGCCGCGCTCGCCGCGCCTGCCGCCGGACGCACCGGCTTCACGGGCGCGACCGGCGTCGACGGCGTCACCGCACGGGGCGGGGCCGTTGGAATGACCGGTGCCGCAACCTCGGCGGGGTGTACCGGCTTCACCGGAGCGACCGCGGTCGCCTCCGCAATTTCCTCGAGGGCGGGAGTCACGGGAGTTCCCTCAGTGACCGGGGTTTCACCACCCGCTTCAACCGACACCGCTTCGGACGCGGTCGGGGCGGCTTCCGCAGCCGCCACCACGGGTTCCGGCTCGACTGCCGGCTCTGCCGTCGGCGCTTCGGTCGCAATCACCGGTGCTGCCTCAACGGGCTCGCTCGTCTGCGCCGATTCGACGGTCTGCTCATCCGACGCGCTGGCCTCCGGCTCGGAACCGTCGGACGCCTGATCGCCCTGGCCCTCACCATCGCCTTCGAACTCGGGCATCTCAGCCACCGCCGTGTTGCCCGTGTCGCTCGAGCCGCCGCCGCTGGACTTCTTCGAGCCGCCGCGCTTGCGCGGTGCCTTCTGAATCTTGGCCGCCTCGATGTGCGCAGTGGACTCGATCGCGGTCCGCAGCCCCCCGGAGGAGAACCACTCGCGAATCGTCGCCGCAAGGCCCGCTGTCACGGTGCTCATGTGCGTTTCGATGTTCGGGATCTGCTCGTCTTTGCACTTCTTGACGATCGCCTTGCTGTCGATCCCTAATTCTTTGGCAAGTTGGAAGACTTTGAGACTCAAGAATAACTCCCGATAGACCCAGCGGCGAAGTGCCGTGTGGGAATCTTTAGTTGGATGACTGGTAGGCCCTGTTTGCGTGGACGACGTTGACGAATTAACCGTTGCTTAATCATTGCCATTTCTGTCGTTCACCTCACTGCCCGCCCGCGACGGGCGCGGGTTCGGGGGTCGGGGCCGCCGCCGCCGCATCCAGCGGCGAGAGGGCCGGGGCCGGGGTGGTCTCCGCAGCGGATCCTTCACCGCCCCCTTCAGGGACCGGTGCCGCCAACGCTGCTTCCAGCGGCGACGTCTGATTCCGCTTCGCCTCTTCATCTGCCGCACGCCGCGCGGCATCCTCCTGCGCGATCCGCTTGGCCTCTTCCGCCGCGACCGTCGCGATCCGCTCCGCCAGTTCCGGCGCGATTTCCAGCTCCTTGATCAGCGGATCCGTCCCCACCTCCTCGATGTCCAGAAGGTTGATCACCCCAAGAGCCACCATCCGGTCCAGCATCTTCTCGTCCACCCCTTCAATCGCCTTGAGCGACCGCTCCAGATCCACCAGACCCTTGTTGTATTCCGGCGGCGTGAGAATATCGATGTCCCACCCCGTGAGACGTGCCGCCAGACGCACGTTCTGCCCACGCTTCCCGATCGCCAGCGACAACTGGTCCTCATTGACCACCACCGTCGCACGGTTCATTTCAAAGTTCAGCGACGTGTCCACGATCTCCGCCGGCTTCAGCGAGTTCGTGATCAGAATCTGCGACGATTCGTTCCACCGCACAATGTCAATCTTCTCGCCGCCCAATTCGTCCACGATGTTTTTGATGCGGCTTCCACGCACGCCCACGCACGCTCCCACCGCATCCACCTTCGTGTCGATGCTCGTCACCGCGATCTTCGTCCGATACCCCGCCTCCCGCGCCAAGGCCTTCACTTCGATCACGCGCTCCTGCACCTCCGGCACTTCCAGCTCGAAAAGCCGCCGGATGAAATCGGGATGCGACCGCGACAGAATGATCTTCACCTGGTTCCCCGCATCCCGCACGTCCAGCACCAGACACCGAATCCGGTCGCCGTTGTTGTGCGACTCGCCCGGAATCTGTTCCGACCGCGGCAGGAACCCCTCCGACCGCCCAAGGCTCACCACCAGCACCCCGCCCTCGAACCGCGCCACCGTCCCCGTGATGATCTGCCCCTTCCGCTCCGCATATTCATCAAAAATGCTGGTCCGCTCATTCTCGCGGATCTTCTGAATCAGCACCTGCTTGGCCGTCTGCGCCGCAATCCGCCCAAACTCCCGGTAGTCGATCAGTGTGCCGCCCTTCGACACCGAGATGTCCCCGGTCATGCGGTCAATCGCCGCGGCAACATCGTCCACTTCCCCATAGAACTTCCGCGCCGCCGACAGCAGGGCCGCCTCGATGTCGAGGAAGATGGATTCCTTGTCGATGGGGGTGTCACGCGAAATCGAATCCACGTGGCGAAGAAGTTCCTGGTTCATCATTCTACCTGACAAAAGAATATTCACTTGTCAGCACGCTA
>CALCHA010000442.1 GCA_937901265.1 uncultured Phycisphaerales bacterium | reverse complement strand
TATGTGTATTCGCCAAGGCAAGGCTTTCGAAGGCACCGGAGAATGCTGCGACGGTTGGCCAATCCTCGATGCCCTTACTCCGGCTCCTCAGTTTCCGCCCCCGCTCGGTCCGGACGCGATGCAGGAGATGTGTGGAATCTTGAGCCCTGAGGGAGCGTAGCGGGGTGCCGCGGCGAGGCCGGCCGCGGCTTGTCGCGCCGGGCGCTTGCATCATCCGTTCGTCGGCGGTGATGGTGGGGTTCATCACGAACGTTGCGCTTTGCGCGGCAGCGGCGCGGCCGCGGCGATCAGGACCCCTTGGGACCCGCACCCGGAAACCACTCGGTATGCAGGTCGCCCGTCCGCCCCAGATAGGTGACACGCCGCCCGCGGAGAAAGGCGAAATACCCCTGGACGCCGGCCCGCATCGCACGGACTGTGAAATCCCGGTAGTGCTGGCCATGGTGCTGACTATCCCGGATGTCGTCGCGCAGGGCCGGGGTGTCCAACTCCCCGGCAACCGCTGGCAGCCCCTCGTACGAAATGGGCGTCACAACGCATGACCCCGCCGCATCGTAGAAACGTTTGCAGCAGCCGACGTAATCGACGTGATAATATTCGACGCCCGCCTCAATCAGCTGCGCGACGATCTGCGGGAATGGCAGCGTGCCCGCCAGGGTCGCGAGTGCCGCTTCACGAACTGCTGTGGCGTCCACGGGTTTCCTCCTGTCCATAACGAATTCCGTTCTTTGGCCGGCAACTTAACGTACGGGCCAGCCACGCGTCGCAGGCAACGACGCCGCATCCTGAAAATGCCGTTCACCCTGGCCGTTCCCCCGCTGACCTCACGGCCGCGTCGTCGACACTCGCGCGGCGGCCTGTACCCGCGGCGAGTTTTCGAAGCTGAACGCCGGAAATGTTCGACGATCGAGCCCCACGAGATGCGCCAGCTCTTCGGTGGTGCGCGTGAAGACTTTCCCTTCCACCCGCACCGGTACATTGGTCGTTTTTACATACCGCCATGGGCCATCGCCATAGACTCCCGCCAGCAGCGCTGCCAGCCGCGGGTCATAGGCCTTGAGCTGCTCGCGGTTCCAGATGCCTGAATGCACGGTGGCATCCTTTCGCTGGGTCGCGCAATCAAACCATGCCTGGGCGCCCTCCGCCCAATATTCCTGCTCATTCGTCGCCGAATAGCTGCTGGCGAAGAGTCCCTCTTTCATCGCCTGCGCGTAGGTGTCGCGCAGCTTCTGGTACCACGCGGGCGTCGCCCGTCCGATGGCGCTGGCGACCGTGTGCGAAAATTCGTGGATCGTGATGTTCTCCGACGTGTAGGGATCGGACCGCAGGTTGAGCAAATTCTCTTCCGCGCAGGTCGCCTGCGGCAAGCCTCCGAGCCCGCGCGAGCGGCGATCCTGAAACGCCGCCTCCGCCGGCACGAGATTCCGCCGCGATTGGTTCTCGGGAATATCCATGGTGTACTCAGCCACGGAGATGACGCCCATGCGAACCTTCGCGGCGACGAGGGCCTGGCCCACGGAGGCTGGGCTGTCTTTGAGCATGTGATCGAGGGTGTAAGCGCATTCGAGCAGGGCGTAGTCGGAAGTTTTCGGCGAAGCGACGATGGGAATTCCGCGCACGGTGAGGGTTTTGGTGTAGAACGCGTTGAGGCGATAGGCGCGGCGCAACGCCGGGGAAAGCGCCTCGACCCGCACGGGCGCGGGCGGCGCGGCCTGCGTCTGGGCGGCCAGGGGCTGATAGGCGTTGGTCGTGGTTGCGCCGAGGTAATTTGCCGGTAGCGGGAGCGGTGCGGCTAACCCGCGCCGCTGTCCCACTGCCGCGAGGGTTGCACCCAGCATCGCGGCCAGACAAGCAACCGTGAACCCGCGTCGCGTAAATCTGTTCATCCTATGCATTGTTCCGTCCGCATCATGCAGAAGGTGTTCCCTATTTCGTCTAGCCGGCAAGCTTGGAGAGCCGCCCTGCGTGGCGCAGCGACAGCACCAGCTCGCCGCCCGTGGCTGCGGCCCACTCGCGCAGCGTGGACAGCTTTACGTCCCGCTGCCGTTCCATACGTGCGATCGCCGGCTGCTGCAATCCCATCCGCCGCGCAACTTCGGCCTGCGAGAGGTTCCGCTTTTCACGCATCAATCGCAGAAGCTGGCCGATGATAATTTCGTCGGTTCGCTTTTTCACCGTTCGCCGCTGATCAGCAGGCACGAATTTCTTCAGAAAATCGGCATGGTTCTTCGCCATCGGTCGCTACTCCTTTCTCTTGGGTTTGTGCCTCGCCGACTTGTCCATAGACGCCATTTTGGCAAGGTGTCGGTCAAAAAGTGTATCCGCTCTTCCAATGAGCTGTTTGTAGAAACGTTGTTCGTTGAGCCCTTTTTTATCGCCGCCACACAGGATCTGAGCCACTCTCGCTTTGTCAAAAGCAAACGCAATTCTAAGCAACGCGGAACTCGTCCTGCCTCGCAACTCTTTCATGTTGGCATGCGATGACCCTTTCAATGTGTCGGCAAACGGACGACCCAGCTTCTCCCCAGCGCGCCAAGAATTGCCGCGACCTCGTTTCGTTCGGGCTGGCCCAGCGACTCCACCCATTCGTCCAGCTCGGGCGTCGTCTCATAGCGCCAGGTCATCCGTCACCATAACGTACATGATATCCTATCGTGCATGATCTGGTCGATTCAAGCGAAGGGTGTTATCAGCGCCGCCCTTACCGCTGCGGCTGCGGCGGTGCCGCGTCGAAGGAGATTGTCGACTGACCCAGCTCCGGCGAACTTGCCGTGAGGGTGATCTTGCCGGCATCGCCGGTCGAGCGCACGTACACGACGATTCGCCCGTCGTAAGCATCATGCTCTGGAGTTCGGTAGTCCTGCGCCACGAGCTGGGCGTTCTCCACCACGGCGATCTCGCCGGGGCCGCTGATGGTGAACTTGACGTGATTTTTGGCCCTGGGCACCAGCGTGCCCTTGTCGTCGGTGACGTTTACCGCGACGTAGGCGACGGAATCAAAATCGTGCGCCAGCTTCTGGGTGCTGGCCTTCAGGCCGATCTTGCTCGCCGGGCCCGCAGTGGTCAGCTCGTGGGTGGCCACGACCGTGCCCTTGTCTTTGGCGACGGCTTGAAGGGTTCCGGGGGCGAAGTTGACGGCGAAGGTTCGCGGGGCGTTGATGTCGATCTTTCTGCCGTTGGGGCCCGGCGGAAGCAGATCGCCGCGCTTCATGCTTCCCACCGAGGTTCCGTTGAGGAAGAGTTCGACTTCTTCGGCGTTGGAGTAGACCTGGACGTTTTCCGCGTGGGGGGCCAAATTGGTGGGGGTCCAGTCGGCGGTCGCGCCGGGAGGAGGCAGGGCCGGGATGGCGGGCGCGCCGCCTCCACCCGCGCCGCCCGCGCCTGCACCGCGCCCGCCGCCCGCACCGCGTCCACCGCCACGACCCCCGCGCCCGCCGCGTCCACCTGCTGCCGGAGCAGCCGCCAGCGTGTAGCCATCGGGGGTTGCAATCGCTGCCCCGTTGGCCCCCGCGGGTGTGGGCGCCGCGCCATTGGGATTCAAAAGCATCGGCGCGTCGGGGTTGTCATCGACCGGCCCCGCCGGCGGCTGCCCCGCCCCGGGTACCCCGCCCCGCCCACGTCCGCCTCCCCGAGCCGCCGCCGACCTGGCCATGTAGACCACCGGGTTCGTATCCCACCACGCCGCACGGTCCAGCGCTTCGGCTTTGGGGTAATCCGTCGAGTCCAGCACGCCTGCCGCCGAGCCATTGGTCGGAAACGCCCCGCGCGATTCGCCCAGATAATCCACGCCGGTCCAGATGAACTGCCCGGCCTCGGCGGGGTTGTCGCGGCAGGTCGCCCAAACGCTCAGCCCGCGGCCCTGCTCCGTGCCCACGATTTTCATGGTCGGCTTTTCGCGGTGCGCCGCGATCAGCTCCGCGTCGCGATAATTCGTCCCCACCACATCCAGCAAATCGGCCAGCCCGTTCTTGTAGGCCCCGCCGTTGTCGTCGGAGTTCGGCCGAAACAAGGCCTGCGTCACGGCGCGGGTGGGATCGTTCTCGTGAAAGGTCGCGACCAGTGCCTTGAGAATTGGAATTGCGACCTCGGACTTGGGCGTGTCGTGGATCTCATTGCCCGCGCTGTAGAGGATGATGGAGGGGTGGTTGCGGTCGCGCCGCACGGTGTCCCGCGTGTCGATAAGGTTCCAATCCTTGAAGTAGAGATGGTAGTCGGTGGAGCCGCGGCCGGTTTTGGCGACGGTCCAGACGTCGAACATCTCATCCATGACCAGCATCCCCACCTTGTCGCAGGCGGCGAGGAACTCGGGCGAGGGGGGGTTGTGGGCGGTGCGTACGGCGTTGGCGCCATACTGTTTGAGCGCCTCGAGGCGATGGACCCACGCATCCTCGGGCACGGCGATGCCAAAGCCCCCGACATCGGCATGGAGGCACACGCCTTTGAGCTTGAGGTTTTTGCCATTGAGCCAGAAGCCGGTGTCCGCTTTGAACTCGGCATCGCGGATGCCGAAGGAGACGTTCTGGTCATCGAGCACTTTGCCGTCGGCGGTGATCGCCGCGGTGGCGGTGTAGAGCGCGGGGTTGTTGAGGTCCCACAGTGCCGGCCCATCCACGCGGATGTTGGTTTCCATGTCGACGCTCTTGCCCGGTTGGATCACCGGGGCGGGGCCATACCAGGGCGGGGCGCGAAACTGCTTGCCCTGCGGATCGGTGAGGGTGACCTCCAGGATCGCGCTGCGTGCGGTCTTGGCGGTGTTGACGACGGTTGCCTTGACGTGGACGGTCGCTGATTCGCGGGTGATCTGGGGCGTGGTCACGAAGGTCCCGTGGTACTCGATGTGCAGGGGGTCCGTGATCACGAGCCGGGTGTGGCGGACGATGCCCGCCCCTTCGTAGTAGCGTGACGCAGGCTGGGCGGAGGTGTCTGTTCGGACGGCCACCACATTCTGGCCGGGCTGCAGGTCGGCGGTGAGATCGTAGTGCAGGCCGACATATCCGTAAGGCCGCTTGCCTAAAGACTTTCCGTTAAGGAACACCTCCGAGTTGGCCATGACACCATCGAGTTCGATGGCGACATCCTTGCCGGCGGCGTTGGCGGGCAGGGTGAAGCTCTTGCGGTACCACGCCACTCCGGATGGCGCGTAGGCCCCCGAGCCCAAAGTCGCGGCGTCCTTCTCGAAGGGACCTTCAATTGACCAATCGTGCGGTACGTCCAGCTTCCGCCAGGACTTATCGTCGAATCCCGGGGCTTGGGCTCCCGCGGCGTCGCCCTTCTGGAATTGCCAATCGTGGTCAAAGTTCAGCGTCGTCCGCGCGGCGTCGGCAGCGAAGAGGGGGGTGGCGGCCAGGCCACAGGCCAGGGCCAGGGCAGCGGCGAAGGGGGCAAAAGAGCGGCGGGTCGGCGGCATGGTCTGTCCTTATAAAGAACGGCAAGGGGTGCGAGTGGAAGGATCAACGCCGTGGGCGGCGCGGGATTACAGTCCATGCCGCGAAAACGAGAAAATACGCAAAGATGGGCATAAAAACGGCGATTCGCCGGGGGGCGCTGGCGGAAAGGACGCCGCGCTGTCCGGGGGAGGCAAAATATTTTTTTCCGCCGCCTTGGCCATGAGAATCGGCCAAGGACCGATAATGCGTAACCGCGCAGGACAGGGCCCGCAGGGGGGATGCGGGGGGATCGTCAGGACCGAGAAGGCCCCCGAAAAGGAGGGAAAAAAAGAGACTTATCCGGACGTGCACTCGCGCCGATAACCCTCAGGCCTCCCGGAAGCTCAAAGTGGGCTTCCGTGGAGTCGCGATTATGGGGCACTTTTTACCACACCGGAGAATCGACTATGGCCAAGTCCGCCAAGCTGCTCAAACGCCTTCTATCCACCGGGAAACTGGGCGCCGCCCAGGAGTTTGCTTTGCAGCGGCTGGAGGAACGTCTGCTGATGACGGCCAACCCTGTTTCGGTGTGGACGGGCAACGGCGGCGACAACAAGTGGTCCACCGCCGCGAACTGGGACACCAACGCCGTTCCCGAAGCGGGCGATGATCTCGAATTTGCCGCCGGCGCGGCCCAGCTCGCGAGTCTCAACGACCTCGACGCGGGCACGCACTTCAACTCGATCAGCTTCACCGGCGCGGGCTACACCGTGAACGGAAATGAAATCTTCGTCCACGCGGGCATCTCCAACAGCTCCGGCGGAACCGACACCTACGCCGGCCGCCTTTACCTGCTTGATGAAGGCCAGTCGTTCGCGGTCTCCAGCGGTTCGACGCTGGTGCTGTCGGACGTTGTGACCTCGTTCGGCGTGGGGACGATCGCGAAGACCGGCACCGGAACGCTGGTCATGCAGGGCTCCAACGACCTTGACGGTGACATCGCGGTCTCCGACGGCACCCTCGAAATCGACGGTTCCCAGGCCACCGGGGTCACCCTCAGCAACGGCACCCTCGCCGGGTCCGGCAGCGTCGGCGGCATCTCCGCGACCGGCGGCACCGTCTCTACCCTTCTCAACAGCCTCCCGGTCACGCTCGTGAGCACCGGCGATGTCTCCCTCGGCTCGGGCTCCACCTTACGGGTCGACGTCCAAGGAGCCTCCGCCTACGGCCAGCTCGATGTCATGGGCAACGTGACCCTCGGCGGCACCCTCTCCGTCAACTTCGGCTACAACGCCACGATCGGCGACGCCTACACCCTCATCAACAACGATGGGATCGACGCGGTCGTCGGCACGTTCAGCGGCCTTGCGGAGGGATCCACCGTCGCCGCGGCGGGACAACGCTTCCAGATCACCTATCATGGCGGAGACGGCAACGACGTGATGCTCACCCGCGTGCAGGATGGCAGTGCGGTGGCGCTGGTCAGCGGCGGCGGCACCGTTTATGGACAGAATGCAACGTTCACCGCGACGGTGACGGGCCAGGCGAACGGCGCGGACGCGCCGGCCGGCAGCGTGCAGTTTTATGATGGCGCGACCGCGCTGGGCAACGCCGTGACGCTCGACAGCAACGGCGCAGCGACGCTCACGATTGGCTCGCTTTCGCGGGCGACGCACTCGATCACGGCGGTGTACTCGGGCACGGACGCCTTCGCCACGAGCACCTCGAATGCCGTCAGCCAGGTGGTCGCCAAGAGCACCTCGGGCATCAACGTCGCGCAGGACAGCCTCAACTCCGTCGTGGGAGAAACCATCAACCTCACCGCCACCGTGGGAGCCACGGGACTGGGCAGCGGCGGGGCCACCGGTACGGTGCGCTTCCTCGACGGTGTGACCACGCTGGGCACGGTCTCCATGGTCAACGGCACCGCCTCGCTGAACATCGGCAGCCTTCCGCTGGGCACACGGACCATCACCGCGCTCTACTCGGGCGACACCAACTTCGGCAGCAGCAGCACCCCGGTCGGTGTGAGCCACACCGTGAATCAGGACACGACGACCATCACGGTCAGCAGCTCCACTTCGAGCCCCACCTACAACGACACGATCACCTTCACGGCGAGCGTGTCGGCCGACGCACCCGGGGCGGGCACCACCACCGGCACCATTAACTTCTTTGATGGGGCGAACTTTTTGGGCGCTGCGGCTGTCTCGGGCGGGCAGGCTACATTGAGTTTCAGCGGATTCGACGCCGGCAGCCACGCGGTCACGGCGGTTTACTCGGGCGACAGCAACTTCACCGGCAGCACGACGCAGACGCTGACGCAGAATGTGAACGCGATGCCGACCGTTGCGACCGTGGACAGCCTCAACTCATCGTATACCTATGGCGACCTGGTGCCGCTGGCGGCGACCGTGAGCTCCGGCCTTGGCGGCGTCGATCACGGCACGGTGTCATTCTACGATGGAATCACTTTGCTGGGCTCTGCGGGCGTGCAGAACGGCACCACGGCCAGCTATTCCATGAGCTCGCTGGGCGCGGGATCGCACAGCATCACGGCGGTCTATCAAGGCTCGACGAATTTCGCCGCGAGCTCGCCGTCGGAAGTTGCCAACTTCACCATTGAGCAGGCGGTGCCGGTCGTTGGCGTTGTTTCGAGCAACGACTCGAGCGGTTACAGCGACTCGGTCACTTTCACCGCGACGGTCAGCAGCTCCTCCACCACACCCACCGGGGCCGTGCAGTTCTATGATGGCGAGACGCTTCTGGGGACCGGCACTCTCGACATCAACGGGCAGGCGACCCTGAGCACCAGCTTTCTGGACACAGGCATCCACACCATCACCGCCGCCTACCAGGGCGACGCGAATTTCCAGGCACAGTACAGCACGACAAGTCAGTCGGTGGCGATCGCCAGCACCAGCCTGATTTTGAACGCCTCCACGGGCAACACCACCTACAACGACCCGGTGACCTACAGCGTCTCGGTGAGTTCGCTGGCCGGCACACCGATCGGCGACGTGTACTTCTATGACGGTGCGACCCTCATCGGACAGGGGGCGCTGGACAGCTCTGGGGAGGCGTCACTGACACTGCAGAGCATCGGGGCCGGTTTTCACGGAATCAGCGCCAGCTTCGCGGGGTCACAAAACTTCAGCAGCAGCTCGGATGAGGTGTTTCTGAACGTCGCTGCGGACACGAGCACCACGTCGGTCGTTTCCAGCGGCAATACCCCCTATGGGCTGAGCGTTACTTTCACCGCCTCGGTGATCGCGGCCAATAACGGACCCGCCACCGGCACGGTCAGCTTTTTCGCCGGTGCGACGCTCATTGGGACCGACACCCTTGATAATGATGGTCAGGCCTCGATCAGCACCGCCCTCGACCTGGGTAATTACAGCATCACGGCCGTCTATTCCGGCGACAGCAACGTCGCTGGAAGCAACTCGGACGGCAACCTGCTGTACAACGTCTCGCAGGCGACCACCACCACGAATCTTTCGATCACTGGCACGGCCGTGTTCGGGGAGCCGCTCACCCTGACGGCCGCGGTATCCACTGACGGTGGCATGCCCGAGGGCGTGGTGAGCTTTTTTGATGGCGCCAACCTCCTGGGTAGTGTCGTCGTGGAAGATGGCATGGCGGCGTTGACCACCAGCACCCTGGGTGCGGGCGACCACTCCAGCATGGTGGCTGTGTACAGCTGGACTTCCCACTATGCGGGCAGCACCTCGAGCAATCAGTACGTGAGCGTCGAGCAGGCCAGCACGGATGTCAGTGTGCAGTCCACCGGGAGCAGCACCTATGGGGCGCCGGTCACCTTCACCGCCACGATCTCCTCCGAAGGCGGCATCCCGACCGGCACGGCGAGCTTCTTCGATGGTGCCATCCTTTTGGGCACGTCCGTCCTTGAAGGGACTGGGCAGGCCACTTTCACCACCTCCTCGCTGAGTGTGTATTTGCCCTCCATCACGGTGGTTTACACCGGCGAACGCCACTTCACCGGTGCCAACTCTTCGAC